>JACPBJ010000106.1 GCA_016180375.1 Nitrososphaerota archaeon
CCCTTAAGAGAATAAACAAGCATATCAGGAAGACTAGACTGAGCGAGTTTTGGCTCAGCCTATGGAGGAAGTATGGACATGGTGTGCTTGAGCAGAAGCAGGTTGAGTGGGTCATCAAGGCTAAGAGCGAAGGCAAAAGGAATAGTGACATCGCCTATAGCCAGGGGATATCTGTCAGCAGGGTGCAGCAGCTCTATCGCATATACAGGAAGACAGGCGTTATACCAACACTCAGGAGGCCAGGGAGACCAAAGGTACAGACAACAGAGCATGAGAGGAGAGCCATCAAGGAGGCCTACGACAGGTTCAGGATGTGCGCATGTTATCTTGAGAAGGCTCTATCAGCTCATGGCGTCAGGATCAATCACAACCGAATCCACAAGGTTCTCAGGGATGAGGGCTTGGCTTTGAGTGAGCCTCGTAAATGGAAGAGGAGGAAGTGGATTCGATATGAGAGGGAGCACTCAAACTCACTATGGCATACAGATTGGCATCAGATCAAGGATACGAGATGGAAGGGCCGATGGCTCATAGCATACGAGGATGATGCATCTCGCTTCATTGCAGGGTATGGAGTCTATCCTACTCTAACCTCTTCATACTCCGTAGATGTATTGGATGCAGCGATAAGGAAGCATGGCAAGCCCAAATCGATACTATCAGATCATGGAAGTACATTCTACGCCGTTGAATCAGTAGCTAGGGAGAAGGGCCTGACAGAGTTTGAGAAGCATCTTCTCAAGAACAAGATCAGGTTCATAACGGGAAGGGTCGATCATCCTCAGACAAACGGGAAGGTAGAGAAGTTCTTCGACATCTTCGAGAAGAAGGTTAAATTCTTCTCATCGATAGACGAGTTCATGTACTGGTACAATCACGTCAGGCCACATGGTGCATTCGACCTATCAAAGTTGGAGACCCCCATACAGATCTTCTACAGGAGGATGGAAGACAGAGAGGCCCTCATCGACCCCTTATTATTGACAGGGGGTGTAATGATTTCGTGATAAAACACCTGTTCGAAACAAAGCAAAACAGTTTTGTTCAAGAATTAGACGCGCCATAGTTAGCCTTATTTACCATAGCGCAGTGGTAAACAGCTGAGATTTAATTTCTGCTTTCTTCATCTCAAATTCGCTCTGGCTAAGCACAGGTTCCGATCCTTCCAATTCTACCTTTTCATCCAAATCAACCCACGATTTGCAACCCCTGTACTTGCTAACTACAGGCAACGTCTTGGTCTCAGGAAGCCTGTAGACCCTTACGAATAACAATGTCATTGGCGTATCTCCCCAGTCGAATCTGTCTTTGAGGTATTCTGGAGTGTATACATAGTGGTCTGAGATATGAAACAGTGCTTCCAAATTCTTGGTTGGGATCGCTTCGTCTACAGAAGCCCAGTTGGATATTGTAATTGTGTCAGTAGTCGTCACTGTGGCGACGCTCTCTAAAAGAGAATGGTATCTCTTATCCACTACTTTGTCCATTTCATGAAAGAGAGTGGGGTAAAAAAGAAAATTCTGGTTCTTTATGTCAAAACCTTTCTCGGCAATTCCTCCCTTTCTCAGGAGCATGATTTGCTCACCTTCGTCAAGAGCTGCAACAACTACTGCCCACTCTTTCAAAGCCAGATTCGTCTCCATAAGTTCTGATCAGACTCAGTAGTATTTTTTGATAGGTTTATGCTTTCTGTTACTTGCTCTTCCCAATTGATTTTAGATAATCTAGGTTAAGCAATGCTATCATTGCTGACTGCCTTACAAATTCGTCCGGGTCGTTTGTAGCTTTGATCAGAGCCTCTCTTGCACTCTGGTCGCCTATGGAGCCGAGCGCTACCGCAGCCTCGTGCCTAACAAGTATATTGTCGTCTCCCAGCGTAGCATCTATCAGTGCGGGAACACCCGAGGGGTAGCCCAATTGACCCAAAGTAAAGGCAGCTTCATGTCGAACAAGGGGATTCGGGTCGTTCCTCATGACTTTGGAGAGTACGGACACGCACCTTTCGTCTCCTATTTCTGCAAGTATGCATACTGCACGGTTCCTTAATGCGATACTTGCTCCCTTTTCTAGCAATTTAATGAAAAAGGTAGAATTCCCTTTCTCGAACGCTTCGTCCGTCTCTCGAAGAATTTCAAGGTCTTCAGGGGAAACTATCTGATCGTCGTACACATTCAACCGTTGGTAGTTTATACTAATGAATTTTTCAGGAAACTACCGTTTGTGACTGTTCGCGTAAGAATTGGAGAAGATAGTATTTACCTCCTGCTCCCTTACCTGTTGAACCGCTCGCCTTCCATCCTCCAAATGGTTGAGCGCCTATCATTGCTCCTGTGGTTCCCCCAACTTTCCTGTTGGCGTATGTCACTCCAGCCTCAATATTATCGAAGAAGTATTGAATTTCCTTTTGATCCTCACTGAAAATACCTGCTGTAAGACCGTATTCCGTAGAGTTTGCTATACGTATGGCCTCTTCAAGGCTTCTAACGCTCTTGGTGCAGAGTATTGGAACGAACAGCTCCTCATTCATCAATTCGTGGTTCTCTGGCAGGCCATCGACTATCGTTGGTTCTACGTAGAACCCGTTTGCAAAAACACCCTCTTTCAAGATTCTTCCACCTGTCAATATCTTCCCATATTTCTTAGCCAGATCAACAAAATTCTGATATTTCTCATATGCGCTCTCGTTTATGATAGGTCCCAAGAAGGTTTCTCTGCTAGTAGGATCACCTATCTTGAGCGCTTTTGTTCGCTCAACCAATTTTACTATGAACTTTTCTTTCACATCCGCGAATACAAGAACCCTTGAGCATGCACTACATTTCTGTCCTCCATAGCCGAATGCAGATCTGAATATTCCCTCAGCAGCCTTATCCAAGTCGGCCCTTGATGTCACAATAACTGGATTCTTGCCACCCATCTCCATGATAATTGGCCTGGGTTTTCTTGCTGTGAACTCTTTGGCAATCATACAGCCCACTGCCTTGGAACCCGTAAAGGCAATTCCAGAAACATGCTCATTGGCGATGATTTCTGCTCCAACTTCTGAGCCGCTT
Source organism: Nitrososphaerota archaeon (assembly GCA_016180375.1). GTDB lineage: Archaea > Thermoproteota > Nitrososphaeria > Nitrososphaerales > UBA57 > JACPBJ01. The sequence continues at coordinate 3,054 of JACPBJ010000106.1, forward strand.
CCCGTCACAAAATTGAAGACGCCAGAAGGGATCTCAGCTTCGCGAGTGATTTCAGTGAATCTATGCATCGTTAGAGGAGTATCGCTTGAAGGTTTGAACACGACAGTATTCCCTGCGACCATAGCTCCAACAGACATGCCAACAGGAATTGCGAGAGGGAAGTTGAACGGGCCGATGACTACCCATACCCCATACGGTTTCAATACACTCTTTGAGGATTCATTTGAATATGCCTGAGCCATCGTAACTTCGTAGCCATCACTGCTCTCAATTTCATTACAGTAGTATCTTATTACGTCGATAGCCTCATCGACTTCGCCCATAGCCTCGAGTCTGTTCTTTCCGTTCTCTATGCTAATAGTGGCAGCAAAATCGAATCTCCTCTCCGCCAGCTTATCTGCCGCAGCCCTCAGAATCCTTATCCTTTCCTGCCAAGGTGTGAATTTCCACTTTGGAAAGGCTGCCTTTGCAACAGAGATTGCCTCTCGAACATCTTCTCTCTGACTTTTCTGGAAGTATCCTACTACAATTCTTGTGTCGATTGGGGAAGCGACAGGGAATACGCCTCTGGGAGACGATTTTTCTGTTCCATTAATGTAATTTGAATAGGTTTTTCCTAGGTTGACCTTAACATTGGCTATCGCTTCTTCATACTTCTTGTGAAACTCCTCCCCCTTTTTCTCACTAACGTACCAAAGCCATGTGTTCTGGTTTTGAAACTTCATCAGACTGCAGAAGTTCAGGCATCGTGTTATTTAATGATCAGTTGCAGGTCTGGGAGGAAATGGTCAGGGGAGAAGTTGGCGAAAACAGGTCGGAACCTGCTTACTGCATAAGGTGCGGCACTGTCTATAACGATTTGCAACAAATGTATAAGATCGAAGGAATCGATCATGGTACAGGTTCCTTCTATGGGCTATGCAAGAGTTGCAAGGCTGCCGGCTGGAAGTAACTATCTTTCTTCTATAGGAATGTAATGCAGTTCTCTGGGGCCTGTATATTCCGCTCTAGGTCGGATCAATCTGTTGTTATCATATTGTTCGAGGACATGAGCCGTCCATCCTGCAACTCTGCTGCATGCAAAGATTGTAGTGAATAGGTCATTGGGGAAGCCCAGCATCCTGTACACGGATGAAGAGTAAAAATCAACGTTAGGCTTCAAATTCCTCTCAGCAAGCATAGTTTCTTCAACCTTCTTCGAAATTTCATATAGTCTGTTATCGCCAGTCTTCTCTCCTAGCTGACGCGAGAGCTCCCTAAGCATAACTGCTCTTGGATCGATGGTTTTGTAGACTCTATGGCCAAAGCCCATCACACGGAGTTTCTGAGCCAGCATTTCTCTTACGAAAGATGGAGCATTATCAGGCGATCCTATCTTTTCGAGCATTTCTATAACGCCCTCATTCGCACCGCCATGCAATCGTCCCTTGAGCGTTGCAATTGCTGATGTCACTGCAGAGTATACATCACTTAGCGTTGATGCCGTCACTCTGGCGGCAAAGGCCGATGCATTGAGCTCATGGTCAACATGCAAAATCAAGCACATGTCGAATATCCTACAAATGTCTTCGTGAGGTGCCCTGCCTTCAAGCATGCGGATGAAGTCGCAAGCATGATGCAGATCTGGGTCTGGAGCGATGGGTTCTTTGCCACTCCTTATCCGATAGAAGGCTGATACAATTGTACCGCATTTTGCCAGAAGCCTTATCGATTTTTTTGTATCAGCGTCCCTAGAAGAATCCTTGTAATCAGGATCTAACATGCCCAGCATTGAGACAGACGTTCTCAAAACATCCATGGGCTCGCTGTTCTTTGGAAGAGACTTCATCATGTTCAGTATTTCGTCAGGCAATGCCCTGTTTCTTGAAAGCTCAGCAGTGAAATCGCGCAACTGAGGGGCTGTAGGCAGATAGCCATGCCACAGTAAGTAGACAGTTTCTTCAAATGAAGAATGCTGCGCAAGCTCCAGAACATCGTAACCTCTATAGCTCAGCTTTCCCTTTTGCCCTTCTATCAGCGTGAGAGAACTTGGACCGACAACAACATCTTCAAGCCCTCTTGATGCTATTGTAGCTGAGCTCACCTTTCCCTCTCAAATAACAGCCATTTATGATAACTTAATCTTTTCCATGATCTTTGTTGAACAGTTGTCTACCTGATTACATAAATTTCGCTGCTGTTCCCTTCAGATTTGCGAAGTCATCTTTTCTTTATCATCAAATTAGCTTATTAATCAGGATTG
>JACPBJ010000021.1 GCA_016180375.1 Nitrososphaerota archaeon
TGATACGTGCATGAGCCAGATCACGTTTCTCATGTTGATTCTCCTTTGGTTTGAGTCGTCGGGTTATTTGGCATGTCATTCACTTCTCCTCAAGATTATTTTTGTATCACAAAATCTCGGTATAAACTTAAAGGCCTTGTTCTGGCCCTCTACAAAAACACCAACTCTAATCTTCATAAATTCTAAATATTATCTAAAATTCATAAATGTATCGCAAGTTTGGGTGTCGCTCACTTTCCATCCCGGATAGATGGGTCATGTGTGCAGACGTTGCCCAAGAACCAGTTACCAGAGCAAATAAATCGTTAAGATAAACAATGGATGCAATTCCTTTGGGCAGTAGTTTTTCCTTCAAGTTTAATATCCTTCGGATCGCATTCTTACGATCATGCAGGCATCATCGGAAAGCTACGTTCTGGTCAAATACTTTGCAAAGGTCAGAGAGATTACAAAAAAGAGGGAGGAGAAGATACCAATTCGAAATACAATGGCTGTAGATGAATTCCTCTCAGAGCTTTTCTCAAAATATGGTCATCAGTTAGAGGAATTTGTAATGAAGAACGACGGGACTCTGAAAAAGAACATAGGAATCCTTGTAAATGGATCTCCCTTGAAGAGAAACAAAATCAGAGACTCATACCTCAGCAATCTTGACGAATTCGTCATTCTACCTCCGATCTCTGGAGGATGATCTTGGTTCCGAAAGCTCGATTTCATTCTTAGATTGATGAAAACGAAAAATATCCGCCCACTGTTATCAAAATCGCACCTATGACACGCCTAACACCAACCTGTGCCAGTCTTTTCGAACCTAGATAACTTCCCATTTGAGCGGCTATGATAACGACAGGTATAGTTATCAGCAACAATGGATTCGGAAGAATAAGTGGAAGTCTGGGAACTCTTGCAGCTATACCTGCCGCTGAGTTTAGCATGATAAAGATTGTTGTCGTTGCGGCTGTATTCTTAGGTACAGCTATCCCTGCTAGAATTAACAGTGGGGCCAAGTATACACCTCCACCTATGCCTGTCAATCCCGCAACGATGCCTATTATGGTGCCCGTGAAGATCTTCAACGGTATACTTAATTTCACAGTGCGCAAAGGTGATGTTGCTATTATGACTGATAATCCGCCAATGGCTATTGAGATTCCCATAATGATTTTCAGTATTTGATCAGGCAGTATCAGAGAGCCGCTGAAAAAAGCAGCGGGTACCGAGCCCACAATAAACCATAGCAGATCTCTTGACACATATGTTCTCCATCTAACCAGAGAGCTCATTGTGGAAAAGATATTGAAGATAAGACCAGCAGCAGCGGTTTGACTGGGTGGCTGCCCTGCCAGCAGCAGAATAGCTATAAACATAGAGCCGCCTGCAAAACCTCCCATAGTATAGAATAGAGCTGACAAACCAAGCAGAGATACTATAATCAGCTCGACCGATTCCATCTAACCATGCTCCGTTCTAAGGGAAATTTGGGTCACTACTGGCTACAGTTTGGTTCTTATTGAACCCATAATCCTCTCCAGAACCTGCAGTATATGCAATTATGAATTGGATAACAGCTAAAATTGTCGAGCCGTTAGATCTTTGTTGTCGCGGCATAGCACTCCGGCACCCTACACGTATTTACCACTTGCGATCATGCACCTTCATACCGCTTTTTCGTATGAATTGGACGAGTTATTTCTAAGGATTGAATACGGAGTGTGCAGTTTGAGCATCGACATGCTTAGAACCGTTTTCCCCGCGATATCTAAATGATTATAGCTGTGGGTGCTAGGTACCGCCCACGAGGGTAGTCTATGTGGTTGACAGAACTCTCGACCATAACAATGCTTTCAACATTAATAGCTCGAGATCATGTGATCAAGTATTGACGCAGCTTACGGAATATATGCGTGGCAAATTCTCGGCCATCTTTTGCCATGACTTGTCATCATCGATGCTGTAAAACACTTGGCCATTTGTGCACCCTACATAGATGCCGCACGGCTCCTCTCCGTCCATGGCCATGGCCTCTCGTAATACGTTAAAGTAAGACCTTTGTGGTAATCCTCTTGAGCTCTTGAACCATCTCTTGCCGCTATCCTGACTAACCCAAAGTTGAAACTCGCCATTAGGAGGATAACGTGTTTCGCCCTTTACCGGGACAACGTAGACTTTGTCCGGCTCGTGAGGGTGTGCCCCAATTGGGAAACCGAAATCGCTTGGCAATGATCTACCAATTTCCTGCCAATTTTCGCCGAAATTCTTGCTCAGATATACTCCGCCGTGGTTTTGAAGAAACAGCGCATCAGGCCTTGAGGGATTGAAGTCGATCTTATGGACACATTGCCCGTATTCAGGATACTTCTCCGGCAGGAAATCAGCTCGAATGTTCTTGTTCATGAATCGCCACTTCTCTCCTCCATCATCACTGCCTAGAACGCCTACCGCTGAAATTCCTACGCGTATTTTCTTTCCTTGATTTGGGTGTACAATGATCGTATGCAGGCAAAGCCCACCGTTTCCAGGCTGCCATTCCTTGCGCGTTTGATGGAAGTTCAGAGAATCAAATCCCTCCCATGTATTGGAATCATCTTCACTAACGAATAAGGCAGCAGGCTCCACTCCCGCATAAAGGCGCTTTCCTCTGTCGACCTGCAGGTTCCATATCCTTTTGACGCTCAATTGGTGAGGATTTTTCTTGGGGAAGCGAGGATGGTTCTTAGCCTTCCTCCAGGTGTGTCCCGAGTCTTTACTCTTGTAGATTACAGGTCCCCAAGTCCAAGTATTCACCCCAGCGTAGAGAGCTGGACGCTCATCGCCCTCTTCTCCGATCATGTCGTATGTGTCAAACCCCTCAAAGAAAGGCCCACGCATCTTCCAACTTCTTCTTGATGGAGAGCCTTCGAAAATGAAACCGCCTTTAGCCGTGCCTACCAGAACCAAAACAGTCAACTAGGACCATCCCAAGCTCTATGACTATCCTCCGGCCACGGAGGGAAATATATACACCGAGTCTCCGTCCTTGAGGGGAGTATTCAATGCGTCTTCTCTGGAACTTATGTTCGCGCCATCCACAAATACATTCACATATGGCCGAATAGTCCCAGTTTCGTCGTAGATGCTATCCCTAAAACCTGAGGCCATGTTCTCGATATTTGACACAAGGTCCTCCACTGTTCCGACCTCCATTGTAAGTTCTCGGCTCAATTTGAACTCCTTAGCGAAAATAGACGCAACGAAAACCTTAATTTTCGATTTGCCATCCACTAATTAACTCGACCATCCAGTCACATCTGATCCTCTGCACCATGTACTTAGCTTTTGCCAAGCCCGAGAACCTCCCTATTTTTATTAGGTCTCCGACTCTTAAACGTTAAGAGGTTGCTTTAGTTGAATCCGCCGTTATCGAACCATCTATCGTACACAAATTAAGGAAATCTGAACTCTGTAAAAACTTCAGCGATAATGAACCTGAAAGTTAGCCCCCTATCGAGTGCATAGGTCTGACATGCTTGATGGAGAGCAATTTGCCTAATTTTCTTTCTACTCCCGCATCTTTATTCCAGAAGCATCTCTTTATGAAATCGGCGATTTGCTCATCTGAAGACCCTCTCCTCAATAGCGGTCTTAAGTAATATTCATTAGAACTGAAGAGGCAAGGAACTAGGTTGCCATCAGCTTTTAGCCTTACCCTGTCGCAATCTCCACAGAAGGGTGCGGTGATAGATGTTATGAGCCCTATTTTCCCTTGGTCGTTGCGGAACCCAAAGAGCGTGGATGTGCTCCCTGGTTCTCTTGATACAGGCTCCAGTTCGTAGGACTCGCTTATTCTTTTTATTATCTCTCTCCCAGAGAAGACTTTCTCTGGGTTCCAAAGTTTCATGCCGTCGAAGGGCATGTACTCGATAAATCTAACCGTGATCCCGGTTTTACAAGCCAGCGAAGCAAAGTCAACAACCTCATCGTCGTTGAACCCTCTTATCACAACACAATTTATCTTAAGACGCAAGCCAACCTCTCTGGCTGCCGTAATGCCTCTTAGTACCCTTTCGTAGGCTGAGCTTCCTGTAATGTTCTCAAATTTCTCCTTCTTCAGGGTATGTAGGCTGACGGTTACCACATTTAGACCAGCTTCCTTCAGCGCTCTCGCTTTTTCTTCAAGGAAGAAACCATTTGTGGTCATGCTGACGGCAGATACACCATGAATGCCTCTCAGCATCTCTACAAGCTCTTCTACGCCATTCCTTACAAGTGGCTCGCCCCCACTCACCCTTATGGTGTCGACCCCTAGCGACGCGAAGATTGTTGCCAAGCGTGTAATTTCCTCGAAGGAGAGAATCTCCTTTTTGGGGAGCCATATCGGATGTTTAGGCATGCAGAAGGAGCACCTGAAGTTGCAGGCATCAGTGACCGAAATCCTAAGTTTTCTAGCTATGCGACCATAGGAATCTATGAGTGCCTCTGATTCTTTAGATCTACTCTGAAGGTGTATTAGCGTCTGAGCCACTCTTACACTTGGCCCTGGCTGATCCCGTGTGCTTCGCTCCTCCCAGACTGCTTTTGATATCATCGTTTAACGACTTTTCTCGAGATGTACGCTCTAGCTTCTATTATCACTTGCGGCATGGGCGGTAGAGATACAGCATGATCTGGATATGCCCATATCCAATCTCTTCTGGTTTTCAGAAGAGATATTGCAAGAATTCCGCCTAGGCTGAAAAGTGCTAGACCGGGACCATAGGAACCGGTGAAATCCCTTAAGGCACCTAGAGTTAGCGGGATCAAGAAACCTCCGAGCCCACCTGCCGCACCAACGACACCCGTAGCCAAGCCCACCTGTTTGGGGAACCTCAATGGTACTAACTGAAAGATCGATCCATTCCCCATCCCCCAAGAGAGCATTGCAGCGGAGAGTAAAACGATGGCGATGTTTAATGGAGGTAACTGAGCTACGCCCATCATCATTACGGAAGAAGATGTCAGAAGAACCAGCAATAGCCTTACGCCACCTATTCTATCAGCCAGATACCCGCCTATAGGCCTAACAAAGCTCCCTGCAAGTATGCAAAGTGTAGTGAAGACTCCCGCATCAATAGC
>JACPBJ010000022.1 GCA_016180375.1 Nitrososphaerota archaeon
CTTTTCAATAATCCTTGCATTCTCTATTCTAGCCTCTTCCATCCTACCTCTTTCTTCTGCGCAAGTTTCTTGCAACATTCCGAACACGCAAAGCAATGACTACTATCTAAGAGGCGTTGAAGCTGCAGAATGGATATCCTCGTTTGCTGTTACTCCTCCAGAAGCAGGATGGGGCATACCATACCATAATTCATCCGCTTGGGGTCTTGATCCGTTCTGGTACGATAATGGCACAATAATGGGAGGCTCCTCAGGGATTCCTGCTGGGGAGAAGCAGAACAGAGCATTTCTCATTGGAGGACATGATTCAGGACTGGCCGCACAGGCACTGCTTCGCTCTTACCTTTTCACAAAAGATCCTTCGTATCTTTCAAGGTTCAATGTCTACCTAGACTTTTTCAAGAGGGCACAGCTGCCGAGCCCTCACGTTGCAGTAAAAGCAGTTTCAAATGTTACTCTAGGAAACTCTACCGTTCTTATCGACAATAGCGGCTTCTTTGCAGAGCAGAGCAATGTTCTAGCGGGGAAGGACGGCATTTACGGCACCAAGGACGATGAAGTTGTTCTGGTATCTGCATTCCCTTCGCCGGAGCATGGGAACCCCATAGCTCGAGCGCTGGTCTTGTACTACGACATTTCAGGAGACAAAACCGTTCTCCCATTGATCACAAAATATGTGCAATGGTTGCTTAGGATTCAGGTTAAGAGTGGTCAGTATGCCGGAGCATTTCCAGTAACACCTCAGTCATACATCCAGAGGGGCTGGCTCCCAAGAATGTACGAAACTACGGAATCCGCAACGGTACTTCTTGAAGCGTACAGAATAACCAAGAATTCGACATACCTGCGAGCAGCAGAAAATGCAACAAGGCTGATGTTAAGATTCCAATATTCTTCAAGCAATACAAATGATACGAAGATTGATGGTTCATTGCCATACATCTGGCTAGGGAGAAGATACAACTCTGACCCGCTGACGAACTTTGCTGGTTTTGCACTATCTGCTTGGATGCTAACGAGCCAGTACACAGGAAATGCTACGTATCTTTACGGGTACGGCGGCACAAAGGACAAACCAACTACTGGTGCGGCGAAATATGCGGATTGGCTGCTTTCATGGCAGACAACTCCTTCATCGCTTCCATGGGGGGACCATGCTTACAGCAATGACACAAATGCGATAGGTGGATACTTCTATGCATATAATGCAACTGGTCATAGGAGGGATGGCTTTGACAAAGCTCAGGTAGTATGGAGTGCAGCCTTTGTTATTGGCCCTCTGCTACAACTCAGCGAAATTACAGGGGAAAGTAAGTACGCGGATTCGGCTAAACTTGCTGCAGAATGGCTTACAAGAATGAGGTACGACGATCTCGATGCTAAGCAGGTTCAAGGTCTGACCATATTCAAAGCCTACAGGGGAAGCTGGTGGGGAAGATATCCTCAAGCGTACATGCCAGACTCGAGCGAAATTCAGCCCCTCAAGGACTTCGTGCAAAAAGGATTCGAAAGACCAGAAAACATCACAAAATCAAATGCGAGCAAGACTTGGTTCGAACGAACCTTTGGCATCGACTTCAACCTCGAGCTCTTTAGGATGGCGAGTCGCGGGGTCAAGTACATGAAGATGATGTGGTCGTGGTGGCCCGATCTTGGTTTCGAGCCCAGATATGGAGGAGACGTCGCCAGAGGGTACTTCGACATGGCTAATTATCGCAAAGCAAAAGAGATGTCAAACATTGCTATTGAAGAGCAAAATCTAGTCAAAACAGCTTTGAGTCAAACCTCAAGGTTCAGCAACGAATTCAAAGATGCCATCCCCCTTCTGAAAGATGCCGACATCTTCTACAAGCAGGGTAACGAAGACTTCCTGAATGGGCGGTGGGAACTTTCTATAGAAAGAATGATCGCAGCAAGAAACATTACTGCAATTGGATTCAAAGCCATGAAGGACGTTGCCAAAAGCTCCTTAGATCAGACCTCAACGGAAGCCGGTCTGCTCAGCGATTACAGATGGTTCAGCACACAAGCAAGAGGTTCATTTGCAAATGCTCTCACAAATCTTGAGGATGCAAGAAAGGCTCTCAATCAAGGCAATGTTGCTAATGCTCTAGAAATGTCTCTTTCGGCTGCTAAGCTCATTGCAAATTCATTACAAATCGATACTCAGGAAAGACTAGACCTTCTGCAGAGGACTAGGAGCGAACTCTCAGACGCTCAATCACAACTGAGCACTACGCGAAACCAATTACAGCAGACAAACTCAAATCTTCAAAGCACAAGGGATGCACTCTCGAGCACAAACAAAGATCTTGACGTTACGAAAAATACACTAGAAAGCACTCGCAAAGAATTGGAAACCACAAAATCATCACTCGACCAGACAAAGAACGATCTGAGGGTAGCGCAGGAAAGAATAGGGTCGCTAACACAGAATCTGAACACGACCAGAACAATACTCGAAATAAGCGACAGGGAAATCAGCAGCTTGGCTCAGCTATTACAGATAACGCAGATAGGAGCCTTAGGAGCGTTCGTAATTCTGTTGGCCGTCGTCGTATCTATTAGGAGAAGAACCAAGTCTACCGAAGGCGGTTAACAACCTCTAGGCCATCATCGAAGCTTCTTGGTGATGTTACCAGAATCCTAGTCGAATATCTGAGCACATCTGAAACGAACCTTGCAGGTTCCCTAGCATATCTGGAGACATCAAAGCCAAACATCTGAGCTGAGGGCGCGTTTGCTGCAGAAGGTACAGGCACTGTTCCTATGAGCTCAGAAACTCTTCCTCCAACATGTTTGGAAATCTCCTTCATATCCTCTGGGTTTCTAATTATCTGAGTTACCAGCCCATCAGGATCAGACGCTATCTCTCTGTCGATGTTCTGCTTGTTCAGCGTAGCTCCAGTTGTAAGATAGAACTTTATGTGATTACTTCTGAAGCCTATTTCTCTTAACTTCTTTACAACTTTCGAAGGAATTTCTGGATTGAGTGAGCCTCCAAACCGAGGATCGTCTCCTCTGACGAAGAGCATGCCTTTGATACCGGAGATCATTGCTTCGAAGACCTTCCGTACAATAGCATTTGCTGAATGATCGCAGGTTCTCAGCGAACACATAACCTCCGGCTTTCTCTTTTCATCTTTTACTAGGCTGCTTACAAGATGGTCTGCTACGTAAATCGCAGGGACTCTTGGGAAGCCCAGAACTGAATCAGTTATCAGAATTTCATCAACATTCTTTTCTAATTGATCTACCCTTTTGCGTAAATGCTCAAGCTTCTTCTCAATATCCTCTTTGCGTAGTAGTCCGTCTCCAAGCAAATGCGGAGGATCAAGCTCGTAGACTATCTTCTTGCTCAAATGAGCAGGAAGGACTGCTGGCATACTATTTATTATTAGTCAGACAAACGGACAAATATACCTACAATGGGAGACCTAGTGGGCAGTTGGAAACGCTAATACTTAACAGGTCAGACGTAAAATCGCTTGTAACTCTCGATGAGATAATCACAGCGGTAAAGGATGCTTTCGTGCAAAAGAGCATGGGCAAGGTTCAGATGCCTGCCAAGAACTACCTTTTCTTCAAAAACTATCAAGGAGACTTGCGTAGCATGCCCTGCTACCTAGAAGGCTCGGATGTTGCCGCTGTGAAAGTCGTGAATTCTCATGCTGAAAACAGAGCTAAAGGGTTACCGTCTGTGATGGGTGTTCTGGTGATGATCTCTCCAGAAACTGGCGTTCCCCTTTGTATAATGGACGCAACTTTGCTAACTGCGGTAAGAACGGGTGCCGCGAGCACTATTGCAACTGATATTTTGGCCAAAAAAGACGCCCATGTCTATGCGCTAATTGGCACTGGAGCACAGGCTCAAGCTCAATTAGAGGCAATTGTGAAAGTCAGGGACATAAGGTATACCAAGCTTTTCGACAGGGTCATAAGCAGAGCGAGTGATTTCGCTATGCAGATGAGCCAGATATACGGAGCTATGGAGATAGAAGTTGCAAGCACGGTCGGTGAGGCTGTAAAGGGCACCGATATTGTAACTACGATAACCCCATCTAAAGCTCCAATCGTGATGGATGCTTGGGTGGATGAAGGAGTTCATATCAATGCCGTTGGGGCGGATGCTCCGGGTAAGCAGGAATTAGACCCTAGAATTCTAAGGAGAGCAAAGGTGATAGTGGATGACACGGAACAAGCAATCCACGCAGGTGATGTCAACGTCGCTATAGCTAACGGTATTTTCACTAAGGATGAGATATACGCCGAGCTCGGCGACATCATAGCTGGGAAGAAGCAAGGTAGAACTTCGGACAAAGAAATCACGGTTTTTGACTCGACCGGACTTGCCATACAGGATGCCGCCGTGGGAGCGACGATTTACAACAAGGCCCTCACAAGAAAAGTCGGTTTGAAATTCGACCTTCTAGAATGATGAGAAGGCCCAAGTATAACGTGCGTTATGCTTAAGTATCGCTTGAAATATTTCAAACTTGAATAGACTGTATGTTACTTCCTGCTGAAATTGAAACAAGAACCTCGGTACCAGCAATTAGAGCGCTGATAGCGAGGAAGCTGTTAAAGGAGCACCGCATGAGTCAGCAAGGCGTAGCTCAACTTCTCGGAGTCACGCAAGCAGCCGTAAGCAACTATCTCAGAGGCAGAAGAGGGAGCATCTTCAACGAGTCTGACCTTATGAAGATAGAGGATGTTGTAAATGAGATTTGCTCGATGATGGTAGATAATGACAGCCCATCAAACATTATTGCAAAATTCAATGATGCGTGTCGAATCATAAGGCAGAACAGGATGTTGTGTGACGTTCACAAGCAACTAGATCCATCAATAGATGTTGCAGGCTGCCATGTCTGCGATGGAACTGAAGAGTCGGAATGGAAACCGATCTCACTCAAACAGTAGAAATCTAATTCGGCATATTCTTTAATAAAAGCTGAAGGGAGGTTCCAATTATGCGTATACAAACGCCAACAATGACAATTGCGCTAATCGCTGTGCTTGCTTTCACACCCTTAGTTTCTGCCGTCAACTTACCGCAAAT
>JACPBJ010000023.1 GCA_016180375.1 Nitrososphaerota archaeon
CAGTTACCGACGAATAATGTATCGCCTGTGAAGAGGTTCTCATCAAGCATGAAACAAACGCTGTCAGGACAATGGCCAGGTGTATGAATCACCCTGACCTTCACATTTCCTAATTCTATTACATCTCCATCCTTTATCGAGATGTCCTTGTGAGTTCCAGCCGCCTCATGCGCAACTATCTTCGCGCCAGTCCTGTTGGCTCCTTCTTTGTTCCCAATTGTATGATCCCAATGGCTATGCGTATTGAGAATGTACTTTACGTCCAGGTTGGCTCTTCGCACGCTAGAAACAACTTTATCCAGATCCCAAGATGGGTCGATAATCGCAACTACCTTCTCATCCTCATCTCCGATTACATACGTAAAATTCTTCAGATTTCCAACTAATAGCTGCGACAGTAACACGAACCACCATAGGAAGGAAGTCCGATATAATCATTCGTTTCAAATAGCCAGATAACTGTGAGCAGAATTCCTCCAGAGTTACTCTTTATCGTTCTGGCCCAATTCAGCATCAGGCGGGATCCCGATCGGTACGACGATAAGTTCTCCTGTGAAGTCCTGATTGTCTAGCAATCCTTTCTTCATTTTGTGGAACGTAATCGTTGTATTCGCTCTGACCGCTTGCGCATGCACCTTTCCAGTATCAGGATCCAAACCAGACGGTATATCCACTGCAACCTTGAAGGCTTTTGATGCGTTTATCATCTCAATTACTGATGCATGAGGCTCCCTAATGCCGCCTTTTACTCCTGTGCCAAAGATTGCATCAACAATAATGTCTGCTTTGCTTATGGAATAATTTATTCTGCCAGAGAAATCTTCAACATTAACATCATAGAATTTTATAGATTTCATATGCAGCATTATTTCCAAATTCGTCCTCGCTTCCACGGTCTTGACTTGCTCACGAGTTCCAAGCAGGAACGCATCCACCTGCAAGGGTAACCCAGCAAGGTGTCTTAGGCAGACGAGCCCATCTCCACCATTATTCCCAGTACCGCAAACAATCACAATGCGTTTGTTGGACAGAGGGGAGAATTTCTCTACGATAAAGTGAGCCACTGCACTACCTGCATTCTCCATCATAAGAAGCCTCGAAATACCAAGAGCCTCGGCCTTCTCCTCAATTCGACGCATTTGATCAGAGGTAATTGCATCCATGCAAACCACTCCACAATACGCTTTCGCCAACTATCCAATTAACTATGTAAGAAAGACGCTGAAGAATACCACTAGAAGCAGTGACGGCAGTAAATTTTCTGCCTTTATCTTTTCGATGCCAAGCAGATTGGCAGCTATTACTAGAACCAAAACTCCTCCAGTGGCTGTAAGGTCTCTTATGACAGAATCGGTCAAGAAATTGATAGCGTAGCTTGAGAGAACCGTTATCGAGCCTTGCAAAGCAAGGACTGAAAGGGCTGCAAATATAACCCCGATCCCAAAGGTTGCGCCGAGGACTACCGATGATACGCCGTCCAAACCAGATTTCGTCAAAAGTATGCTTGGGTTCCCTCTTAAGCCATCTTCCAATGAGCCTATGATGCTCATCGGGCCAACACAGAAGAGTACTGATGCTGCAATGAATCCTTTGCCACCCCTGTTGCTATTTGAGAACCTGCCTACTACTGAAGAGATCTTCTTGTCAATGTGCAATAATTGGCCAATAATACCTCCAAGAATAACGGATGCTATAGGTGAGAATACTCCTCTGAACATCATGAGCATTTGCACGCCCAAAATTATCGTAACGATCCCAAGAACGCGCATTATTGCTTTAGTGTAAGTTTGATTAACTCTGTGGCTGAGCTTAACTCCCAAAAGGGTACCAATGATTATCGCAATAACATTCACTATGGTGCCAAGCAAGTTCAAGTTGGTTGCAATTCACAAAGATATATTTGGGTAGTTCCCCTTACCAAAAGGCAAGCTACCATTTGAACAGATTTGTATTTTCTTGGGGGATCATCGTTTTGGTCTTCGCTTCTATACTCTATTCTCTATTGACCGAGCTTGAGTTTCAGACCTTCAGGGAGGACATAGGTCCTTGGAAGCTCCTAGCCATGGCAAGTGCTATAGCGGGAGGCGTTACTACGATAGGCGGCACGGTCATGCCTCGTAGGAAACCGTCGCCGGTGGGTGTATGACAATAGTACAGCTTCAGCAACAACCAAGCTCGTTAAGGCTTGATCTGGGCAGGGTCGTTAGGTATTTTGTATACATGGCTTTCATCAATTTAGCAATAGCGATAGTAATTACGACTCCCATCTTCCTGCCAAGGCTCCGATTCCCGATACTTCTTACTGAATGGCCAGGTATCTACATCTACATCGGCTATACTGCATTCTTGATCGGAGGAGTCGTAGGAATGCTTGCTTGGGCAGTTGGATACTATTTGCTCTGGAAGGCATTCAAGAAGGATACCTGCGATAAGCGTATTCTATTCTCTCAGCTCATCATAACCAACATAGGAGTCTACGTTGTATCGACGTTCATGTTCATCGGAGGCTACCAGGGTGCATTCTACGCGCATGAGCACTTTGGAGCATTCGTTGTTGGAAAACTTATGGAGTGGACGGTGATACCGAGCGGAATAGGAATTGCACTCTCGTTGCTTGGCAACATGTTTGGGCTTGCGAACGTATTCTTCTTGTTCAGGGAAAAGGTGCCTAATCCAAGCTCATAATGGATTCGCGGTCAGTATCGTCGCGAGGTCGTCATAGCCCAAGGGAGCTAGCCAGGGCTCAGTCTGGGGCAGCGAATTACTTCATCCCAATGTTATCTTCACATAGGGATGATTTAGACTTTTGCATCTCCTCTTCTGTGGCGAGACAAACCGTCTATCGTGCCAGATACTTTGAGAGTTTTCATGCCTTGATCTATGATGAATTTCTTGAGAGAACCTATGCTTTCGGCATCAGACCTCAGGATCAGGCCTTTGCTACTCGCTTTGATGAGCTTCACCTTGACTGGCGAGTTCTGCACGATGCTTTGCACTTTATCTTCGTTGCCTGAGATTTCTACGAGCAAGTATCGCCTTCTGTATCTGTGCATGTCGCTATGTGCCCTTTGAATTCTATAGTTTAAGAAGGATTACTTGAAAGAATACTGCGGAAGCAGACAGTTATCATGAAAAAGACAGCCATATGCCTTTCATCAGGAGGCAAAGATTCAACCCTAGCGCTCCACATAGCACACGCTAGTGAAATAGAGCTGAAGGCTCTCCTTACTGTAATTCCTGAAGATCCAGAAAGTATGCTTTACCACACTCATAATGTGCGTTTGGTTGAGAAGATTGCAGAGGTTATTGGTCTGCCTTGGATATCCGTAAGAGCGCAAAAAGACAGGGAGGAGGAATCTTTGCAGGAGGCCCTGAAGGGTGTCAAAGCGGATTACCTTGTTACAGGCGGAATAGCATCACAGTATCAGAAGGCTAAGTTTGACCGAATATGCAGGAATACAGAAAAGGAGCATTACGCGCCTTTGTGGGGAATCTCAGCAAGGGAACTTTATGACAAAATTTTGGAGTTTGGAATGGACGTGATAATCGTTTCAGTTGCGGCATATGGTCTAGGAAAGGAGTGGCTTGGGGCTCACTTGGATGAAGCGACAATAGACAAATTATTGAAACTGGCGGAGAAATATAGGTTCAATGCAGTAGGCGAAGGCGGCGATCTTGACACTTTAGTACTTGATGCCCCTTTATACAAGAGAAGATTGGAGATAAAGAAAATGGAAAAGAAGTGGTTGGGGGACAGGGGAAGGCTAGAGATAGAGGAGATAGAGTTCAAACAAAAGTGAGGAGATATGGCGCTAGAAAGGCTTAGAGATGGGCTACAATCAGCAGTAAAGAAGCTGCTCGGTGCGGACACGATAGACGAGGAGATAGTAAAGGAATTTGTAAATGACCTGTTCAAGACCCTCCTCCAAGCCGACGTTCAGGTAAAGCAAGCAGCCGATGTCACTGCCAGAGTGAAGAAAAGGGCACTCGAGGAGAAGCCTCCTCCGGGCCTCCCAAGAAAGGATCACATCGTCAAGATACTCTATGAGGAGCTTTCGGCTTTTCTTGGTACGGAAGGGAAGGTCGACCTCCCTGCTGACAAGATGAGCACAGTCCTCATGGTGGGAATTCAGGGCAGTGGTAAAACTACTGTAGTCGGAAAACTTGCAAGGCATCTCTTGAAGGGAGGCTACAAGGTTGGGGTTGTGTGCGCAGACACTTTCAGGCCAGGAGCTCTGGTTCAACTAAGAACAAACTGCGAGAAGATAGGCGTTGAAGTGTTTGGAGACGAAAAAGAGAAGGACGCTGTGAAGCTCTCCTCGCAGGGCGTCGATCACTTCCGAGTTCAGGGAAAGAATGTTGTGATCGTCGATACGTCTGGCAGGCATAAGGAGGAGAAGGGCCTGCTGGACGAAATGAAAATGATTTCCGCGAAAATACACCCAGATCTGACATTCCTTGTGATCGATGGAACTATCGGGCAACAATGCTATGCTCAGGCTGAAGCATTCCACAAGACAGTGCCTGTTGGAGGCATTATCATCACGAAACTCGATGGTGCAGCAAAGGGTGGAGGTGCACTCGCAGCTGCAGCCGCCACTGGGGCAAATATTCTCTTCATAGGCACAGGAGAAAGAATTGACGATCTTGAGGCATTTTCCCCTACAAGGTTCGTAGGGAGACTTCTAGGGCTCGGCGATATCAAAGCGCTGCTGGAAAAGGCGAAAGAGCTCGAAACAGAAGCAGACGAAGAAAAGCTCCAAAGAATAGTGTCAGGCAAGATGACTATCGACGATCTTTACTATCAATTGGAGCAGGTTCGGAAGATGGGCTCCCTTCGTAAACTATTGGAGTTAATTCCAGGGTTATCAGGAGCTATGAAAGACGAGGACATGGTAGGGATGGAGAAGAATATCGAAACTTGGAAGTTTGTCATACAATCGATGACCAGAGAGGAGAAAAATGACCCTGATTTGCTCAACTAGGAGAAAAATGACCCTGATTTGCTCAACTCCTCAAGGATGAAGAGAATAGCCAGAGGTTCTGGAAGGACGGAGAAAGAGATCAAGGACATGCTTCAGCGTTACAAGCAGACCAAGGCGGTTATGAAGGCAAGCAAGGGCAGGGGAATGAAGCAGTTCCTCAGAAGGCTGCCGACGCAATGAAACCTGAACAAAATGCTCTGAAGGAAGCAGGGGCGATACTTGCCAAGCACTCGCTCTGCAATTCATGCCTCGGAAGGCAGTTCTCTACAAAGAGGGGCGAAAGCAGCTCACTTGGAAAGAGTATAAAGAAACAATTGGGCGTCAAGGAATCAAAGCAGTGCGACCTGTGCGGAGGGATCATCGATAACTTGGATGAAATCTCTAAAAGAGTTATTGAAGGACTAAAGGATTACGAGTTCAAGACCTTCCAGAGCGGAACCAGTATTGAATCCTCGCTTCTTGAAAACGAAGATTCTCTAAGAGCTGAATTCAAACTCAAAGGAGGCGCATCAGTAAAAACCGAAATTACGAGAGGCATATCCGAGAGAATAGCAAGAGCCTTGCACAAGAAACCCTCACAAATAGACCCCGATATAGCAGTCGTAGTCATCCCC
>JACPBJ010000024.1 GCA_016180375.1 Nitrososphaerota archaeon
GGATCTTCAAAGATGCTTCCTGTCGTAAATGGAAAAATTGCACTGGGAACTTGGCAGTCTGTATTTTTTGTTGAGCTGGATGGACCTCGAACAAGGTCTGTAATTGTCCAAATCATGGGTAAGGGAAAAGAAACTTAGGCGTTAATATTTTTCAGCAATGTTATAACTCTACGTTCAATTTCGTCCCTAATCTCTCTAACTTTTTCTATAGGCTTCCCTTTTGGATCTTCCAAACCCCAGTCGACAGACTTCTTTAGAAGAGGAGCAGGGCAGAATTCTTCTATACTGCAACCCATCGTTATGATCGCATCGGCCTTCTGAGCGAGTTTCAAATCAAGCATCTTTGGCGTGCTTTTGGAGATATCAATTCCTTTTTCATTCATTACTTGAGCAACCTCTGTGTGCACCGACTTGCTAGGGAGAGTTCCAGCACTGATAGCTTCTATCTTCGCGCCTCCATACTTCTTGGCAAATGCCTCTACCATCTGGCTCCTACCTGCATTCGCAACGCACACAAAAAGTACTAACTTTCTTTTCATTTTTACAACCTTTTATCATGCTTTAAGAGTCTTAAGGAAGCGATCGACTGGAAGAGTATTGACTATGTCCTGAGAGGTTGCCCAGCCTCTCCTTGCCTGCCCTATACCAAATTCTAGATATTGGAAGTGAGCAGTTGCATGGGCATCAGAATCTATGCAGAGCTTCGCTCCGAACTCTATAGCCTTCCGTATGTGCTCGTCCTTCAGGTCAAGCCTGTCCGGATACGCATTTATCTCAAGGATAGTGCCCGTGTCTTTGCATTTTTGTATGACCTTTTCAGCATCGATTTCGTATGGGGCTCTCTGGTTGATCAGCCTACCAGTTGGATGAAATAGAATATCCACGTTTGGATTCTCAACCGCTTTCAGAACTCTTCTTGTCTGTTCCTCTTTTGGAAGGTCAAAGTAAGAGTGAACCGATGCTCCAACAACTTCCAACTCCTTAAGGGTCTTGTCATCTATATCCAAGCTGCCCTCTTTTAGTATGTTAACTTCTGAGCCTGTAAGAATCCTAAATTCTTCGATTCTTTGATTGATTCTCCTAATGTCCTTTACTTGTCTAGATATCTCTTCTTCGTCTAGCCCCCCTGCGACTCCCAGAGACTTTGTATGATCCGTTATCGCCAAATATTCAAGGCCTGTTTTTTTGGCTGCAAGAGCCATCTCTTCTATCGAGCTCAAGCCGTCCGTGTAATTAGTCTGAACCTGAAGGTCTCCGCGCAAAGAGCCATATTGTATCAGGTTCGGGAGCTTCCTGACTCTAGCTAAATCAATCTCTCCATTATTCTCACGCATTTCTGGTTGAATATAATCAAGGCCAAGAGCATGGTAGATTTCCTCCTCGCTTTTGCCTGCAACCTGCTTTTCACCCTCGAAGAGGCCGTATTCGTTTAGCTTCCAGCCTCGCATTATCGCCATAGTTCTCAAAGCAACGTTGTGATCCTTGTTTCCAGTAAAGTATTGCATGGCAGCTCCGAAACTTTCCCTTGGCACTATCCGTAGATCAGCATCAAGCCCTGATTCCAGTTTCACGTTTGATTTTGTCGTGCCCTTACTGTAAACATGAATAACTTCCTTCATAGTCGTAAAGAAATCCATGATGTTGTCAGGCTTGTCAGACGCGACTAGAAAGTCTGCATCGCCGATTGTTTCCTTCATTCTCCTTGCTGAACCGCAGAGCATTGCCGCCTGAACATCTGGATGAGCCATTAGCCTCGCTTCAATCTCCCTCAAGGTTGGAAGAGCGTGTCCCAATAGAAACCTGCCTTTGCCCTGCTTTAGGAACTCGATGCCTTTGCGGAGCTGCTGTTCCTTTTTCTCTCCAAAGCCCGGAAGTTTCCTGAGCTTGCCTTCAGCGATTACTTTCTCCAAGTCTTCAACAGACTTTACGCTGAGTTTCTCGTAGAGAGTCTTGATGGTTTTCGGACCAACGCCTTCTATCGATGTTAGTGTATCAAGATCGATGGGAAATTCTTTCTTCCTTTCTTCATAGAGGCGCAGCTTGCCTGTCTTCAGAAGTTCCTCTATTTTTTCTGAAATGGCCTTACCTATACCCTCAATTTCTTGGAGGGCTTTCAAACCGCCTTGTTCGTAGACGTCCCGCATCTCTTTTCCATAGCCTTCGATCATCCTTGCAGCCTTGTCGTAAGCTCTTGCCTTGAAGACCTCGCCCTTCATCTCTTCGAATATCGAAAGATGGTAGAAGATCTTGGCAATCTCGGAGTTTTTCATTTCTTATCGGCTCTTTGTAAGGGGTGAGTGTAGATCGGTGCAGAAAATAAAATTATTCAGAAAATTAGATGGTGGCGCTTCTGTAGCGCCCCTCTCATTAGCTCTTGTTTCTTCTGCTCATGAAAACTGCTGCAACAATGACCACGATCACAACTGCGCCTATGCCAAGCAGAAGTGTCATGTCAGGGGCACCTGCCCCGTAGGCTCCAGCGGGAGGTGCTTCTGCCGGTGCTTGTGGCAATCCTCCTATTGCAGGTGGCTGTCCAGGCAATCCTAGTCCAGGAACGCCGAGAATTAAGATCCTTCTCTCTCCGTCAGGATTGTAGACATTCTTCCCATCGATTATTGCATGAACAACATAGTATAATGTGCCTGATGAAGGAGCATCAAAAGTAACTGTGTACTCTTTTGGCGCATCCTGAGCAGGATCTAATGAAGCAAAATCAGGAGTGGCTTTTGCGTAGCTTTTGAAGTCTGCCGGGTTGCCGGGCTTTGTATCCCAATGGACTGCCGTATGAGCTATCTTTCCTGAGCCCATCACACTCCATTGTACCGTGATCTTACCGCTCGGAGAAACTGTGGGAGGTGCGTCTTTAATGTCAATTGATGGTGCTGCCTGTCCCTCGACCATATTAGCCACAAATGCTGAAGATAATAGCAGAAAACCAACTGCTAGCAATAACATGCTAGTTGAGCCTGAACTATAGTTCATGTTTTGCTATGGATCCCAAGCAATATTTAAGATCATGCCAAGATCTGTCCGAGATTATTGTTTCGTGAAAGATCAAGACATAAATCTGACGTGTATCATACAGAAAGAGTTTGAAGCGCCTTTTAGTTGTCTTCTTATTTGCGATTATACTTGCTCCCCAGCTAGTCCAAGCACAGCAACCGGAAATCAGTATCAAAGAATGGGCCATCCCTACATCGAATTCAGCACCCCATGATATTGTTGTGGATAAGAACGGGATTGCATGGTTTACTGAAATCAATGCAAACAAGATAGGAAGGTTCGATCCGAAAACTGAGGAATTCACTGAGTATGACATACCAACTCCTTCATCAAGGCCGCACGGGCTTGTCATCGATCAAGCAGGCAATGTATGGTTCACCGAAAACAGCGGGCACAAAATTGGAAAACTGAATCCAGCGACTAAGAAGGTGGATGAATTCGCAACTCCGACACCGAATTCTGCACCTCATACACCCATACTAGGGGCAGGCGTCCTATGGTTCACTGAGATTAGCGCTTCAAAGATAGGAAGATTAGATATCGGCACTGGTAAGATCGATGAATTCCCTACTCCAACTAGGTCGTCTTCTCCTTACGGCATAGTTGTTGATGTCGATGGTAATGCGTGGTTCGCAGAGCTTACGGGCCATAAAATTGGCAAAGTAAATGCCAAGACAGGGGAAATAACTGAGTATGCAACTCCTACCAAGGATAGCGGAACAAGAAGAATCGCCATAGATAGCAAGGGCAAGTTATGGTTCACAGAATATAACTCGGGGAAGATTGGCAGTTTCGATCCCAAAACAAACGAAATGGAAGAATACGAAACAAGCTCGCCCACCTCTGGACCTTATGCTGTTTGGGTCGACATATACGACAATATATGGTTCAGCCTGGCGAATGCTTTCAAAGTTGGGAAATTTGATCAAGCAAATCAAAAGATGCAGGAATACGATCTGCCTACTCCAAGAACGATAATCCGTTTCATCTATGCTGATAATGAAGGGAAGGTGTGGTTTCCGAACAATAACAACAATAAGATAGGCATGATATCATCGACACAAAAGCCTCAGGAGAGGGCTGAGGCGCCAAAAGCAGAGGAGGCCAGACAGCCAGTCAAAATGCCTGAAATCGTAATTGAGGAAAGGGTTGCGATTGATTCACCAAAGGATAGTCCGAAGGTGGAGATCGCACGCGAGGGACAGCAGCCGCTATTACCTGCAATACTTCTGGTAATCGGGATCGTTGCTGTTATGGTTGGTATCTTGTACTCACGCAGAAAGTCATCTGCCTAGAGCTACTCTTCGACTACCATCCTCTTTCTTGAGAGGAATGCTGAGAGGAACATAAGTGCCATGACAATGGCTATCATCAGTACAATTATTAGCAAAAAAGGAGATTGAGGGCCCTGCCCGAAGACTATTGGAATAGGGCCTATGAAGATAACCCCTCCAAAAGAAGTTTCAATATTACTTTGCATATCCCCTGCTGCGATCAGAGTTATGCCAACAAAGAGAGTAAGAAAGCCTATTAGGAAAAGCCTCAAACCCCACTGCTGAACAATATTTCCTCTCTGAGCTTGCATTTTATAGCCTCCCTAACACGAAACTAAGCAGCATTATTACTAGGAGCAATACAATCGCGACAAAAACCCAGCTTTTGTCAGTTCCCCACACAATAGGTATGGGACCGATAAGAACCGCCCCTCCTCCCTGAACGCTTCCTCCCTTCCTGGCCTGACTGGCAAGAAGCAACGATGCTATCATCACTATAACAATCCCTGCGATAGTAAGGAGAAAGCCTACTTGCACAAGCTCGTTGACCAAAATGCCTCACTTTACCTAAGGAGGATGAAGATGCTTAAGAATTCTTGTTTCTACTTCTCACGAAGAAAAGCAAACCCATGCCTACAACTAAAATCACAGGCACAATCAACAATATTGGGTCAAAACCCTTGGCTGGTTCTGGG
>JACPBJ010000025.1 GCA_016180375.1 Nitrososphaerota archaeon
TTTTTCTTTATTAATCTTGTCCGGGCATCTGTCCAGTGTCCAGTGAGGTAAATGTCATCAGATATTAGAATTCGCCTTTTTCAGCGCCTTCAAACCCCAATCCGCAAATCTTCCGTATTTGTCCGGTGGTTTTTCCGGTGTGGCCAATACATTGTCTTTCCTGATGTATCGGATTTTTCACTATGAATCTTGATAGATGCCAAAAAAAACTGGCATGAGAAAGGTTCAGAGAGTGGACAACTACATTCTGGTTCGTGGCTGCTTTCCCAAATCCCCGGCGTGATAAGGCCTAATCAGTATGCCATCAGGCCTCTTCTCAAAAACGCCGTAATCACCGGGCTTGATATTGAGTTCTTCAACAATACTGTTCGGAATCCTTGCAATTGTTGAGCTTCCCAAAACGCCAAATTTCCTAACCAGCCTCCTTGTGCCCTTAAGTATGTCAAACCTCACAAGCTCGCTTGAAGTGAAGTATTCCTCGCCGCACTTAACGCACTTCAAGCAGTTGAGCTCTATGCCTTCCTTGACGCTCCTTGCAGCTTTGACGCCTGTACCGCACTTATAGCACTTCTCGATGAATTTTTTCATTTTCCCGCATTTCTGCCGCTTTTGCCTGTTGGCTTTATATGGATCAATACTATGCTTTCGTCTACAATAACATAAGACAGGCAAAGATATTTATGGTGAAAAGCATAAAACACATTATACTTCTGTTTCCTTTTTGAAACCAGTATGTGCTCGCCGCCATCAAGTATGTCCAAAACAAACTCAATCTGCTTTTTGAGCCTGTCAAACTCATCCTTGAAATGCCACGTGAAAACCAGCAGCTTGCCGTTCCAGCGCAAATCCTCAATAAATATCTTTATCACCCTAAAGATATCTTTTTAGTATATAAACATTTCTTCACTGCAGCGCATCAATCATGTCCTTGTCAGCAAGAAACTCTTCCCGCTTCAGGTCGCTGATTATGAAAAAAACCTTTTTGTCCCTTATCTTGAATTTTGAGCTTAGCAGGTCCATGAGGTTCTCAAACTCGCTCATGTCGCGGCATATGACCTCTGCCAGGAAGTCGTAGCCGTTGTTTATCCTGTAAAGCGAGTTAACGCTGTGGTGCTTTCCCAGATACGCCCCGAACTCCTCCTTCTGTGAGCGGTCAACGCCGAAAATAACGTGTGCCTTCGCAGCAAACCCAAGCAGGGAAAAGTTCATGAGCGCAGAGCACTTCCTTATTATGCCTCCCCTGAATGACCTGAGCTTGTCATAAACAGTTGAGACAGGCGTCTTTGTCGCCCTGCCTATGTCAGAAAGCGAAGACCTGCAGTCCTTCCTAAGCTCACAAAGAATCAGAAGGTCCTTTTTCTTAATCTCCATGCTGACCACCTCTTGCCCTTTTTTTGAATGGTATCCGGCTGTCTGAATGTTTTCCGGCTATTTCCGTAAGTATTCCGGAAAGGATATATAACTTCTGGATAAGACTTATATATTACCTTATAATTATATATTTTAGAAAGATTTATATAGTAGTGCTGCTTTTTGGGCTTCGTGGCTGCTGCAAAAAGGAAGGTAATACAGCTTGCAGGCAAGACGCTTGTAGTTTCACTGCCCAGCAAATGGGCAAGAAGGATGGGCATAAGGAAAGGCGACGAGCTGGAAATAGAAGAGAAGGACAACAAGCTGGCTCTTTCCACAACCAAGCAGACGCAGATTGAAGCGGCTTCCTTTGACGCCACCAACAGCAGCGTGCCGCTCTCCTGGAGCATAGGAAGCATGTACAAAAGCGGCTATGACGAAATAACCGTTTCTTATGAAAAGCCGGAAACAGCAAAGGAACTGCATGAAATAACAAAAGACCTGTTCATAGGGTTTGCGGTAACAGAGCAGGCAAGAAACAGAATAGTGCTAAGAGCAATAGCAAAGGAGATGGAAAGCGAGTTTGACAGCATACTGAGAAGGGCTTTTCTTGTCACGCTGTCACTGGGAGAAGGACTTGTCGAGTATCTGGATGCGAACAAAACAGGCGAGCTTGCCGGACTCATAGTCCTGGAAAAGACAAACAACCAGCTGACAAACTTCTGCGAAAGGATACTGATAAAGAAAGGCTTCAGGGAATACAGGAAAACCTGCTTCGCCTATGTGATTGTGTGGAACCTTGAGAAGGTATGCGACAACTACAAATACATGATAAACCACATACTGAGCGCAAAAACAGCTGTAAAAAAGGAAACCGTGCAGCTGATAGAAAAGGCAAACAAGCTGCTCAGAGGATACTACGAACTGCACTACAAGTTTGACTCAGAAAATCTTAACGAGCTCGTGGCGGAAAGAAAGCAGCTGGAAAAAGACGCCAAAGAATCTCTTGAAAAGCAGACAACAGATGCTGTTGTAATAAGCTATGTGATGCAGATAGCGATGCAGGTGTCGGATTTTACTGGACCGATAATTGCGGTAAATACTGGCTAAGATTATGCTGCGTGGCGCAGTTCAGCCAATTCTCTCAAACCACCAATAGAATCGTTATATCGTCTTATTCTAGAACCGGAAGACACAGCCATAGGGGTTCCATCCCTCACTCTTTCTATGGCTTTAATTGCTTCATCAAGTTTTTCAGGAGCATAAGTCTGCATTGCGGCCGCCTCAGGTGTGCTGAAAAAGCAATAGAGAGACAGGGCCTTACCCCACACGGCAGCCCAGTAATCCACAGGTTGCATATGTGTGGCTTCCAAAAAGCCCCTTTCAATTTCCTCTGTATGCGGAAACCTCCTCCACCTGACAAGACCGGCCATCTCCAACGGCGTGTAGACTGGTCCTTTGTCTTCAAGGTCAATGCAAGAAGTCATTTTTGCACGGATAATTCTGTTTTTAGGGGTGCCATCTGTGTTAAATACAGTCCCATATTTCGAAAGCATATATTCAACATCGTCAGCACATGAAAGAATACGCCCTATAATTTTCCTAGGTATGCCGATACGCATCATTGACGCCCTAAGCTTAACGTGAAAAGGAGAACGGATGAGCCTGCTAACTTCAGGGCTGATGCCTCTGTGAAGAATCTCAGTAAGCTCCCATGCAGCCATGACTTCACCAAGCCCTGCTTCACCTGAAGCAAGCAAATCATCCAGAGTCCTGCCCTGAATCTGAGACATAACATATACCGGCCTTCCGCCAAAATCCCCTATGAACAACGGTTCGGGAACAGAATAATTATTATGACCGGCGAGCAGTCTTCCCGCCTCCTCAACTCTACGATACTCAAACCACAAAGCGGCTTCATCTTTTCCTGTTTTGAACACAACAGCATCCTCAAGCAAAGGATGGGTTATTCTGAAGACGTCGTTGGCATGCGTTTTTTCGCCCAGAGGCTCTCTCCTGAACTTTACAGGGTCTGCATAGAGCATTGGCAAAACTGTTTCCAAGTACCTGTTCCTGGATGCCGTGTTTCCTGTTTTGTGGAAAAACAAAGATGCAAGCCAGTACTCATCAGGCCTTTGGAATTTTTCAACCATCCAAGACACAACTTCCTCGGATTTTTCATCTGCGCCAATCAAATTACACAAATACGCCAATTCTATATACGACGCCTGCGTCATAGTTCCTTTCCTGATGTTTAAATAAGCATCTTTAACCGACGTCCTGATAAAACCGACAAATGGAACGCCTTCAAACCCCAACGGCTCGTCGTTATCAAGGCTTGCTGCTATATGCCTAAGACCATCATCAACACGCCCTGACTGCAGATATGTGTGGGCCAACATATATCTAAAGAATTTTGAAGGATGATGTTCTAAAATCCTTTCCAGGCAATCGGTAAGGTGCGAAGGGTTTTTTGTCACTTTGCTGATAAACATATTGAAAAGCGCCCTTAAAGACAAATCCGTATTAAGCCACGATAGCCCGGTTGAAACTAACAAGGAAGTTGCATACCCAAGAAGCCCGTATACCGCGTATGTCAGGGGCGGCTGTCTTTGCAAAACCCTGACTGTTTTATCGAAAGCGTAATTAAAGTATGAGGCAAAATCCAAATCATAAATACTGTTTGGAGAAGATGCTGCAACAGCGTCTGTAAAAAAAGACCCGAAGTGAGCAAGCTCCACTGCAGGAATGCACGTTAATGAAAACAACAGCTTATGATCGGCAATGAAACGCAAAACCCCTGAAGAACTAATTTGCCTCTTATTCCCAAACCTCAATTTGAACTCCCTTAAAACACCTTTTTCCAAACCTAATTCCCGGAAGCCCTTCATACCGCTCGCGCTTAAGTAAACCATTGTAGCAAGGCAAGTTGCAAGCGCTGCAGACATGAACGGCAGCTGCTCAAAATAAGGGCGCACATGTGGAAGTAGTGCATAACCGTGTGGAAATATTGCGTAACCTAATTCTTTTCCGCCATAGAAAGCGGCCGCAAAAACCCCAACAAAAGCGGCAGCCGCTGTTACTTTCGGATCTTTTGCGATAGCATCTTGAGTGACTTCTGACAACTCATCAAGGCGAGAGTCAATAACTGTCCGCCCCCTTTCAACAAAATCCCCGGAGCGTCTTATTATGTCAACCAAGCCCATCGTCAGTTTCCATAGATGTGTGCACATAAAAATCTTTCCGAAAACCTTTTATATGTAAAAAAGGCAAGGCAGCGTATGGGAAAAAGAGGCGGGAAAGCAGGAAAAGGCAGGAAAGGCGACTTTAGCCTGAATGCCACAATATTGCTGATAATAGCGGTTGTAGCGCTGATTTTTCTGATTATGCTGTATAAAAAATTCACCGCCAACATAACACACGGAATCAGATAAGGCAGGGTTAGAATGAAGAAAACTCGGGCAGTTTTAGATAACCTATTAAATCTGATTGTGACTTCTGTAAGTTTCGCAGTGATTCTGTGGTTTGGATACACGCTTTTTTTTACGACACAGGCGTATGCTGAAGGCGGCATATGCCAGCTGACAGCGTTTACAATGGCACAGACAAAAACCTACGGCA
>JACPBJ010000026.1 GCA_016180375.1 Nitrososphaerota archaeon
CTTGAACAAAACATACCTATCTGCTCCGTTGGAAGTTGAACAAATGCAGGCGCGCAGTCTGTGCAATTGCAAGCTGAATATCAATTGTGAGAATAGACGAAGATGTTATAATCAGTGCTTACCAATTATATAACGTGATTACATTAACCCTGTTCGGCAGGGGAGGGCAGGGGATCAAGTCCGCTGCACATATCGTGAGCACTACGGCCTTCCTTGATGGTAATTATGTTCAGGATCAACCTCTTTATGGAGCGGAGAGGAGAGGCGCACCATCTGCTGCTCATGGAGTTCGTGACGCTCTGGATATTCTCATCAAGAAGGCCAAGGTTACAAAGAAGGAAGATATCAAAGTGGTTGTAGTTACAGGAGACGGTGCCGCAAGCGACATCGGGCTCAGCTCAACTTCAGGCGCTTTACACAGAGGATTAGACTTCTACTATCTTGTGTATGACAATGAAGCATACGCAAATACTGGATTCCAGGCCTCGGGCTCTTCGCCCTATGCATCTGCAACAAAGGCGACAGTCCCAACTGAATTAATGCCAGCGGGGAACCTCTTCACCAAGAAAGACCTGTTCGAGATATGGAGAGCGCATAAACCGCCATACATTGCTACGGTGTCTCCAGCGTATATGGATGACCTTGTGCGGAAAATTGCTAGATCTCAGGAATTCAAAGGACCAAAGCTCTTCATAGCACATTCGCCATATCAACCCGGCTGGGACATCAGCTCCTCGCAAGTGATAAGACTGGCAAAGCTTGGGGTAGAAACCGGCGTGTGGCCCCTGAAGGAGGCTGTATACGGTAGCGTCACTCACAACATTGTACCAAAGCCAAGAAAACCGGTCGAAGAGTACCTGAAATTACAAGGTAGATTCGAACATCTCTTAGAACCTAAACGGCAAGAAGAGGTTTTGCAAGAGCTGCAGAGAAGAGTCTACGAATACTGGGAGAATGTTAAGTAGCTAGTGCGGATCTCGATAACTCTGCTTCGAGCAAACCCTCCCATGTTTTGAGTTTATATTGCAAACAAGGAAAAATTTCTACACATAGGCTAGCTGCTTCAAAGAATTGTCATAATAATGCCAAGATCGACTAATATAGTACTTTTCTATGCGGTAATATGTTGGCATCCCTCCCTTTCAGCAAAATTCTGGTTCCTACAGATGGTTCAGAAGGTGCTAATAGAGCTCTTGATTTCGCGCTAAAGATAGCGAAACCTCAAAACGCTCGTGTCACGGTTCTCTATGTGGTTCAGAAACCTACTGTCGCTGATCCTTTCGACATTTCGATGACCGCAAAAGTGTTAGAATCTATGGAGCAATACGGCAAAGAAGTTCTTGACGCTGCGAAGAAGAGGGCTAATGGAATGGGAGTGAAAGTCGGGACAGACATGACTTCAGGATTCGCAGTTGGTCACTCTATCGTAGAATTTGCGAGGAATGGTTCTTTTGATCTTATAGTTATGGGAACCAGAGGACGCTCTGGCGTGGCAAGAGTCCTGCTGGGAAGCGTAGCCTTCGGCGTAGTAACCTATGCACCCTGCAACGTAGTCATAGTGCGTTAAGTCTTACCAAATGGTCCAACCGCCATCTACAAAGATGGTCTGACCAGTAATGTAGTCGGAAGCATTTGATGAGAGGAACAGTACAGCACCTTTCAGATCGTCTGGATGACCGACCCTGCCAAGTGGGGTCAGCTTGGTGATATATTCCAAGTATCTCGGCTCTCGAAAGATCGCCTCGGTCATTTCGCTTGGGAAGAAACCCGGAGCTATTGCATTGACGTTGATCTTGAACGGCGCCCACTCTACGGCTAGGTCTCTTGTCAAGTTTATGACTGCCCCTTTAGTCGCATAATATGGGGCGGCAGGGAAGATGTCTCCTACAGCGCCGTAAATTGACGCAATATTGATTATCTTACCAGAGCCCTGTTTTATCATCTGCTTAGCTGCGGTCCTGGCACAGAGAAAAACCCCTGTAAGATTCACAGAAACAACTTTGTTCCATTCTTCCACAGGCATCTCCGTGGAAGGGCCCATCGCAGCAACACCGGCGTTGTTCACGATGATGTCGATTCTTCCAAAATTCTTTACAGAAGCATCAATCAGAGCCTGAACCTCCTCCTGTTTCGTGACATCACACTGGAATGGAACTGCCTTGATGCCAAGCTTTTCCAAATTATGGGCAACTTCTGTGAGTTTTTCGATTCTTCTTGCAGCTATTACTAGATTTGCTCCCTCTTCTGCAAGCGCCTCCGAAAAGGTGACTCCTAGGCCGCTTGATGCGCCCGTTACTATGGCTACTTTGCCTTTGATATTTAGGAGCTCGTTGACTCTCATCTACTTCACCGCACGACGAGCACGGGGCAATGCGCAGAATTTACCACGCCTGCAGCCACGCTTCCCAGCATCAGCTTCGCTACTCCAGCAAAGCCGCGAGTGCCAAGAACTATGAGCTCCACATCCGACTTCAGGGCGAAATCCACTATCGCCTGAACAACCGAGCGGTTGGTTTCGATGACTTTTGCTTCAAACTTGACATCGCCCGAATCTGGCAGTTTCTTGATTCGTTCCCATACCTCTTCGGCTCTAGCTGAGAGTTCCTTTCTGAGGCTGTCAACAGTTTTCTGAGATGTGTAAGCAGGGAGCAGGATTACGTGCAATGCAACAACTCCAGCCTGTCCAAGTTTAGCCAGCTTTATTGCGTAAGCCGTCGCCTTCAGAGAAGCGTCAGAACCATCAACTCCAATCAGAATCTTCTTCGGCAATGTAATTGACATGAGAGATCCTTATACGGCGTACGGTCGACAGCCTTATAGAAAAGTTTTGATTAACTCAAGACAGCATGAATTATTCTACTGAATACACTCCCCCTAACGAGGGTCATGCGTGAGCGTGCACACCATTTGTTAGAAATCTACTGAACTATCTTTATAGTGCTAGCAACTTTTGACTCTAGCCCTCTATCATCGCTGTAGACGACCGTCGCTGTATAGGTACCAGGCTCGACCGTTGCACCCCCTCCGTCCTTTTGGTCCCATTCGAACTCCCTCGATTCCCCAGCTTTTAGAGTTGTTAGAACTTGAGCACCAACAAAAGCAAAGACAACTCTGTTCTGATCATCTCTTATTATCAGACCCAGAGAAGCAGAGAGGAAGGTAGCGTTAGCATCCGAAGGCCCCTCGTTCTTGACTATGATATTGACCTTCTCCCCTGCTTTGTACTCCTCCTTGTCAACCTTTATCGTAACTGTCGTTTTTGACTCGAATCCGCCACTCTTCTGTGCAGATTCGAGGGAGGAATTCAGGAAAAAGACGCCTGCTGCGAGCGCAGCCAATATTAGCACAGCAACGATTATGGTAACTGGGCGCATTCTTACACACTTTGATAATGGGTTATTTTAAGTAGTCTGTAACGAGCCTTCCCATCATCTATTCAGAACTGTCTTCTGTCATGAGTTCGGATAATTCGGCATGTTGCCGTGTGCCCCGCTGCAAAGTACCCCCCAGCCCCCGTATATAAAGCGGATAAAGTAAATGACTCGAAGAGTTATTAGAACGCGGTCAAGGATTATATTTCAGACAATTCCAGTTCAGGAGAGACGCAGGAATAGAACAAGATGCGTAAGCTAGTTGGTGAGCCCAAGAAACTTCTTGCAAGTAGCCTGCAAGCGAGGGCAAAGAAATCGCTTTCAGGGAAAAGAAGAATAGCATACCTTGACCCAAACGGTAACCTTCTCTCTTCTGCACTAGAGCTCTCAGTTGCGAAGATACTGCATTTCGCTAGAGTTGAATACTCATACAAATCGCCCTTACCATCTGGCTCAAAGCAATTAACGCCTACTTTTGCTATAAAGAACGGTTACATTGTTGTTGGCAGTAATGACGGTGACAAGAAACTCGCTGAGGAGTTGCGTAGGGCATTTCCCAAGAAGCAGGTTCTTTACGTAACCAAAGCAACTATGGGCAGCACACTGTCCGAAATTGGTTCTCCTATTGCAAGTGCTTTAGTCGATTCTGAAACTTCGGCAGACAGGCTTGAGAGCATATTCGTTGATGATCCGTCGTTTGCGTTTGATTATTCGCACATACTTCCATGGACAAAGAAGTGCTCTGTACTTCATGGTCATACCTCTGCAGTAATGATAGAGCTGATCGGCCAGCCGAAGAAGGGAATGATTGTTGATTTTGGCGACGTCAAGAATATCGTGAAAGAATCTCTTGGGCAGATGGATCACAAGTTGTTTATTTCGCGCAAATACATGGTTGGGCAAGACAGCAAGCGTTACTGGATACGCTTCAACGGGCCGAATGGCGATTTTGATCTTAAAGTGCCAAAAACCAGCACCTTTCTCCTTGAAGGA
The DNA here is from genome assembly GCA_016180375.1 of Nitrososphaerota archaeon. Classification (GTDB taxonomy): domain Archaea; phylum Thermoproteota; class Nitrososphaeria; order Nitrososphaerales; family UBA57; genus JACPBJ01. The sequence continues at coordinate 4,365 of JACPBJ010000026.1, forward strand.
GAAGCTACTATTGAGAACCTTGCAGATGCCGTGCTAAAGATTCTTGCCCCGAAAATGCCTCCACAGGTGCAGGCTCTGGGAGTCTACATTTACGAAGGACTCAACAAGGGCTCGCATCTAATAGTTTCGCTGACGAAGGAAAACCAGCAATGAAACCAGAACGGGCTGTCGTTCTTCTTTCCGGAGGGATTGATTCTGCCGTCTGCCTCTGGCTTGCAAAAGAGAAGAAATGGGAAATTCACTCGATCTCTTTCAACTATCACAACAGGCAGAAGAAGGAGATAGAAGCATCACAGAAATTGGCTGCAAGAGCTGCGGTCAAGGAACACAGAGTGATAGACCTCCCATTCTTGCGCGAGTTTAACGATCATGAAATTAAGCCAAGCAATCTTTCAGGACAAATTCCGTCTGCCTATATCCCAAGCAGGAACCTTGTTTTCTATTCAATCGCAGCCTCTTGGGCAGAGTCGCTTTCCGCTCGGTACGTGGTTGGGGGGCATAACAACAATGATTTTGGAAGTTTTCCCGATTCGCGACCAGAGTTTTATTCTAAGCTTAACCGTCTTGTTGGCATAGGGAGCTTGGCAACGGTGGAATTGACTTGGAGCTGCTATGAAAGAGACGATGTTGCATGCGGAATTTGCATAGCTTGCAAGATCCGGCTCAAGGCGTTCTCAAATCTCGGTCTGAAAGATTCTATACCTTACGCAGAAGCATTTTATGACAGATCATCATATCATCATATGCTGAATTGACGCCAAAAACAAACTCTGTTCCCGCTTTGATCTGTTTCATTATTGCAGGAATTCTTGTCATATCTACCCTTTGGATAATTCCGGCACCGTTACTATTGTCATCCCATGTTGAGGAGTATATACTCGTTGAGCATCATGTTCTACCGCGCTATGATGATTATGGCAAGCCGGTGCCGCTATCAGTTCCTGTCAATATGATCTGGTGTTGTTTTATGGTTCCGTCCAAACTGCCAGATAACGCAACACTCGAAAGTGTTAGGATGCAACGAGGAAGCGCTTACACCACCTTGTTATACTCCGATGGGCTCAAAATCATACAAGGGCCGGGCTATGGCTTACCGAGAGTAATGGAACTTCTTGAAGGTTCACCGGGAGTTTATCGATTCTTGTACGCTGATGCTGAGGGCATTGGACATGATCCTTGGATTGAGAGGCTGACGAATGGTACGAACATTCGTCACAAGGGATATCTTGGTTTTTGGCGCGATGAACCCCTATGGCTCTCTGAGCTCATTGGTGACCGTTCTTCTGCTGAATTGAGAGAAATAGCTATCTCCATGTTACAGAGCCTCAAAGGTCGACCTGTTCCGGATGAAATGCGCGGAAGGAGCGTGTCACTGAGCGAAGCCTCTGAACTGGCAAAGATGGCTGGATTTAGGATCAGGCTACCAACTCAGCTCCCAGCTCAATTCCAACTGATGGACGTAAGGGTAGCGGAGTTTCCGCCCAGAATTGATCTTAATCAGACCCACCCAAAAATTAACGCCCGCTTGATCTATTCTCCAACACCATCGCCTGCCAACGCAACATCTCTTGATTTACTCAAATCGGGAGGATTCATTTTGAACCTGAAGGAGAGGATCGTGGTAGGAGAATTTGAAGCGCTATACAAACTCTTTAGAGGTCGTGAGGAAAATTCCACTGCACGAAAAATAACCATAAGAGGCAATGAAGGTATCTATTTTGCCTGGCCAGCTGCTGGTGTACAAGCCATGTACTGGTACGACGAAGAAATGCAGCTCCAAATTATTGCAAGCTCAAAGCGGCTCGATATGCAACAACTTATCACCATAGCAGAATCAATACCCTAGAACTTGATCTAAGAATCTAGAAGAACCCTTTGAGCTGGCAAATCTACAGAATCCTTCAAGAGTAAAATTGAATAACAACGGCACAGACCAGAAACCAATGGGCAACGGTAATCCTGCAGGCAAGCGGAAGTCCGGCGAACAATCGTTCAGGCAAGGAAGCCTTCCTGACGTGCATATGCAAAAAGCCGACCTTTCTGTGATGGCAGGGATAAAGAAACTTTCAACAATTTACCATGGAAGCAGATGGACTCTTCCGATGGAGGTTTCTGTGCTCGTTTCTACGGTCGATAATAGAGGAGTTCACATGAGCAGGCTTGTTGGCGCGGTGCAAAAACACATGCAGGGGGATTACATCGAAGAGTCATTGAAAAAGATCTGCAAAGAAGTTAACAAGACACAGCCTCAATGTATTGTTACAGCCGAACTAGATTATCCGTACAGGGACCAATTTCTGCATGTTAAGATTAAAGTTGGTGAAAATGGCAAAATAGGTTACCACTTCAGGCGTATCGGAATCACCGCATGTCCCTGCAGCAAGGAAATAATTGGAATAGGGCACATGCAGAGATCTGAGCTCTCATTTGAGATTTGCAGTGAAGAGATGCTTGATTTTGAGGAAGTTGCCATGAAGATGGGCGAATGCTTCTCTACGACACCCTCAGAATTCCTGAGGAGACAGCATGAGGCGGAGAAAATAATCGAAGCGCAGGCCAATCCCAAGTTCGTTGAAGACGTTGTCAGAGACTGCCTAAAGAGGTTCCCAAACGCTGATAAGATCGAAGCCAGAAGTTTCGAGTCGATTCATGCGCATGACGCCGTAGCTGTCTGGCAGAAAGGCGACTACGAGTAAGTTCAATATCTTACTTGCTCATGAATTCAATGAATTCTTCTTTAGTCCTAGGCTGCAGTGCCGAGTTATGCTTCTTCTCGTATCCCAGCGTTGAGCGCTGTCTTGGACCATAGTCGTGCCCGGCATAGATCCTGGTGTGATCATCTAACTTCATGATTTTCTCAAAGAAACTGTCATAAAGCTCGCTAGGATTTCCCCCCGGAAGATCTGTCCTTCCACAGTTACCGACGAATAATGTATCGCCTGTGAAGAGGTTCTCATCAAGCATGAAACAAACGCTGTCAGGACAATGTCCAGGTGTATGAATCACCCTGACCTTCACATTTCCTAATTCTATTACATCTCCATCCTTTATCGAGATGTCCTTGTGAGTTCCGGCCGCCTCATGCGCAACTATCTTCGCGCCAGTCCTGTTGGCTACTTCTT
>JACPBJ010000065.1 GCA_016180375.1 Nitrososphaerota archaeon
TCTACTGGAGGCCGCAGCGTCGGAGCCTTCTATCCTGCAGCGGTGCAGAGCGGAGGTTCAGCCAGCACCGAATTCCTGCTTAACATTGCAAGTGATGCTCAAACAAGGGCATATTCTCTGGCGATGACCATATCCTTTCTTGATCAAAGGTCGCTGCCGCAAACAATTGATCTGCCAGTCTCCGTGGTAATAGTGGGAAGGAGCAATATCAGAGCTAACATACCCTCGAATGTTCTGCTCAGTGGCACTGCAAACAGCATCGCCGTAGAGATTTCAAACTCTGGTACCGCTCCTGTTTACCTTGCAAATGTAGGACTTTCTTTCGTAGCCTCTTCTCCACTCAGTGTAATTGAAGGAGATGCGCAACGATTGATTGATGTTATAGATGCCAATAGTAAGGTCACAGTTCCCTACAAGATATACGCATCAGCTTCAGCGCTTGAAGGTCTGTATGCGGCAACGCTAACTATCTCATACAGAGATACGAACGGACAGCAAGTCAGCGAAACTAAGAGCGCAGGATTTGTAGTAAAGTCGTGGGTATCGCCATTGGTGGTTGATGCAGGAGATGGAATTCTGCTCGCAGGTTCCCTGAACAAGGTCACAATAAAGATCAGAAATATTGGTAATCAATTGGTTAGTTCGCTTGTTGCAACGCTTTCGTTCTCAAGCGCTCAAGCAGGCTCACCTCTATCGTTGGCATCTGGCAGTCCTCAATTCAACTTTGATCAAATCCCGGCCAGAGGAGACGCGACAATAAGCGCACCAATTTTCGCTGCGCCCACTTCAGCTGATTCATCTTATGCGGTGCAAATACAACTTACGTATTTAGATGCCAATGGTTTCCCTCACTCAGAATCAAAGAGCGTAAGCCTAACAGTAAAGGGCTGGGTCTCTCCAATAACCGTCGAGACTGATGCTAGCACGATTGATGCAGGCACCGTTAACAAACTGTCGATTAAAATAAAAAACACTGGCAGTCAGCCTGTCAGTTCTATTCAAAGCACTCTCTCCTTCGCAACTGTATCAGGAACCACGCCTCTATCGTTGGCATCTGGCAGTCCTCAATTCAACTTTGATCAAATCCCTGCGAAGGGAGAAGTTGTAATTGCGCCTCAGATATTTGCCATTTTGTCCGCAACCGATACTTCCTATCAATTGCAGCTTCAGATTACTTACGTCGATGCAAATGGCTACCAGCATACTGAAACAAAGAGTATTGGAGTATCAGTCAAGGGGCGTATAGTGATTGATACGCAAGGACTCTCCGTAGTCCCTGCAGAAATAACTCCAGGAAGCAATGGGACTGTAGTAGGCAATCTTCTGAACAAGGGTAACGTGGCATCACACTTCACGGAAGCAAGGATAAAAGCTGAAGGACCAATAAGGACGAGCCAAGCAAGCACTCAATACATTGGCGATATTGATCCTAATACTCCAGTACCGTTCAGCATAAACTTCCAAGTGGAGAGAACTGTCGCACAAGGAACCTATCCTGTTACAGTACAATTTGTCTACGAGGATGCATACGGAAGGAAATCTACCAGCGAATCAAAACTGGAAATCAGGATATCCGCGGCAAGGGTTCAGCCTCAACAACTCAGAATACCAACAGATACCATCTCTGAAGATACTGCGAGGATGCTCTTCGTCGCAGCCTTTGCAGCGATAATTGTCGTAGGGTTTGCAATAATAATGAGATCTAGGAGGAAGTCCAAGCAGACCGTATTGTAGTGGTAGCATAAAGCTGCACTGTGGAACAAGGCAACAAGCTTTAGTACGATGGCTCTATCACTGTAAGGCGAATGCCAAGAAAGAAGAGCACTGCCTGCGTTGCGCACGTCAAGGATGTTGACGGGCTTGCCTCAGCCGCCCTAGTCAAAATGGCTACAGGCTCTTCGGTTGCATTGGCAGACTATGGCGATCTCATTGATGTTTTATCGAAGATCGAAAGCGGTAGTGAAGTGTTTGTGTGCGATCTTGGGATGAATGAGATCATCTCAAAAGGTTTTGTTGGCGAGATCAAGAGGTTATCGAAGAAAGGCAATGTCACTTACATAGACCATCATCCATTGCCTCCGTCTTTGATGGAAGAAATAAGCAAGGCAGGAGCAAAGGTCATCAATTCTCCAAACGAATGTTCAGGAGTTCTTACTTACTGGCATCTGAGGAAGAATCTGCCCCGAAGGGCTGCTCTGCTTGCTTGCTACGCAGCGGTAACTGACTATATGGATAACGGACCAAAGGCGCAGGAATTCATCGGAGGCTTTGACAGACAGTATATACTCATGGAGGCTACAATACTATCATTTGCAATCGCTTACAGCGGCGGAAATGAAAACTTCCTGATGAGAGTTGTCGATTCACTTGCGGATATGAAGCCTCCTCACCAAATAGAAGGAGTTGTCGAGTTTGCTCAGAGACATGCCGAGAAAATGAATGAACTGCTCTTGACAATCGGAGAGACAGGCAAGAGCTACGGCAAATTTGCATACGCTGAGTCTGAGGAGCATTCTCTAGGCCATGTTGCAAACCTGCTGATAGGAGAATTCCAAGTGCCTGTTGGAGTCGCGTTAAGGAGAGATCCTAAAAACGGTCTGAGCGAAGTTTCCATGAGGGCCCATTTCAAAGACAGACATCATCTTGGAGGAATTGCGGGAAGGATGGCTAAGAAACTTGGAGGAGCAGGAGGAGGACATGCCAAGGCCTGCGGACTTCGAATACCTACATCAAGAATACCACAGTTCTTGGAACTCCTCAAGCAGGAACTTGATCTTTGAAGGATTCATGGTATGCTTGGTGCAAACTCTCAATTCTGTGCTTTGATAGTGCAGGGCCGTGAGAAACGAACCCTCCACTAAAGCCTCTTGGAACGTGCAATAGTTCATGAATGATTACTTTCTCTTTCTCATGAGGAGGGAGATCATCATATCTCTCAGCAATGACCTCAATTATGTAAAGTGGATCCATTACTAGAGCGTCGTTCCAAATCCTTGAAAGCCCGTGTATTCTCGCTCTGGTATATCTGGAGCGGGAGCCGAAAGAGCGGTAGAAGTGCAGTTTCTCTTTCTTTATGTGTGCAAGTTCAAGACTATTTACGATGGAAAATGCGAGATCTTGTACGTCGCTAGCCTTTTGATATTGGATCAATGCCTGACGCTAGCCATCGCGAAAGCCAATATTCCTTGATGTTAATTTTCTTTGATCTATTGTGGAGGAGCTTGTATATAGCCCGAAGAAAGCATGGCCTTGGACATTTCTCTTGACCTACGAATTACTGATTCGGCATGTTCATAGAGTTCGTCGGAAGATTTCTTGACTCTTGCAACTCCTTGCTCTATGGCTTTTCCGGCAACTGCGACAGCTTCTCTGGGGAATACGTCCCAGTCATCCATGCTCGGAAGTATTTTTTCTTCAGAGAGTCCTTTTTCGCGAGCAATTTTGGCGAGTTCTAGTGCAGCTGCAATGCACATCTCGTCTGTAATCGTCTTCGCCCTAACATCAAGAGTGCCTCTGAAAATGCCTGGAAAGCCCAGCGAATTGTTGACCTGATTGGGAAAATCAGAACGCCCGGTTGCAACTATTTTGGCCCCAGCCTCTTTGGCCTCCCATGGCCATATTTCTGGAATCGGGTTTGCACATGCGAAGACTATCGCATCTTTCGCCATCTTTTTCACCCATTCTTTTTTGATGACTCCGGGGCCAGATTTTGAAGCTGCGATGCAGACATCCGCCCCTTGCAACGCCTCCTCTATACCCCCAGCTTTGTCATCGACATTCGTCTTGAGGCAGAGCTCCCACTTTATCCCTCCCTCTGATTTGATATCGTCGCGATGGGCGTTTAGGATGCCCTTGCTGTCAACAATAATCATCCTCTTTGGTCTTGCCCCTGCGATTCTAAGCAGCCTTGCAGTTGCTATGTTTGCTGCTCCGCTTCCTACCAAGGTTATATCGACGTGATCGAGTTTCCTGCCAACATAGCTGATGGCATTGACAAGTGCCGCTGTTACAACGGAAGCGGTTCCCTGCTGATCGTCGTGCCAAACAGGGATGTCGAGCTCATTCTTCAGCCTGTCCATTATTTCAAAACACTTTGGCTTCTCAATGTCCTCAAGGTTTATCCCTCCAAATGAAGGCGCGATGATTTTGCATGTGTCTATGATCTTCTCCTTGCTCTTCGTGTCGAGCATTATTGGATAAGCGTCAACTCCTCCGAGGAACTTGTAAAGCAAGGCTTTTCCCTCCATCACAGGGAGTCCTGCTTCGGCTCCAAGGTCTCCTAATCCCAATACTCTTGACCCATCGCTAACTATCACAACACTGTTGCCCTTGTTCGTATATTCAAAAACTGCATCCTTATTCTTATGAATCTTCTTGCAGGGCTCCGCTACGCCGGGAGTATACCATATAGCGAAATCATCGTACGATTTTACAGGGCATTTTGGTACAACCTCAATTTTGCCCTTATAGAACGCGTGAAGTTTGAGCGCAACTTTGCTGGGCTGCTCAGCCTTTCTCAGCATCTCCTCCACGCTTGCCTTGCCCTTTTGATGCTTACCTCTGGTCATGATATTACCTTCTAATCAGAGGAGCTGATGATTATAGGGATTTAAGCTCTCATGACCTTGAGCATGTCAGAGAGCCTTATTTCAAGCCCGTAGCGTTTCTCATTGAGCTTCATGTGGAAGAACATACTCAGCAATCCAAAGAACTGTGTCTTCAGATCGAAATTTCCATCTATCTTTGCCTTTATGAATTTGTAAACAGTCTCGTAGATCTTGAACTCCTCTAGAACCTTCTTTCTGTAGACTGGAAGGTTCTCAATGTAATCGGTAAACATGCTGGCGCAATGGAGGCTTGGGATAATTCCCTCGCCAAGCAACGGGTAAACGGTGCCTATACTCTCTCCAACCCCTACCACGTTTCTATCAAAGAAGGGTTCGCACATGCTTGGAGGAACGATTCTTACAGGCCTCCCTGTTTTGTGGACAACTTCTCCTTCATGCTCCTTCAGGAATCTGTAGAGATATTCGTTGTGCCTTTTTTTGTAATCTCCTGCACCAACATGCGCGTATCCATTTCCCAATGGAAAGTACCAGAAGTAGCCCGAGAGGTCGTCAAATGGCTTGATGTAAAAATCATCATAAGGCGTTTCTTTGTATTTCACTTTGTATTGTACGCATGGAATCAGGTAATCTTCCTTGATCCTGGGGAGAAGAGGCCTGCTGAGACCAGTTGCATCAATTACCATATCAAAATCATTCTTGAAGTTGGACTTGTCGACCCATGCTCCATAATGGGTTTCAGGATTATCGGCAGTGTCCTGTATGAATTTTAGCTTGTCAAAGCAAACTAATCCTTTTAGAGGGATGTCGAAGGTTTCTTTTCCAACATCCACAAGCATCCTCTTCCCATCATGCACTATGTAATCATCGAAGTTGAGACCGCAATCCTTCGCGTATTTGCTGATACCATCCTTTGAGGTGCCCCAAGCGCAAACAGCATCAAATTTGGATGCAGGAAGTTTGTCGAAAGCAACGACTTGGTGCTGATCCCTGAGTTTGTAGGCAAGATATGACCCAGCGACTCCCAGACCAACTATGGCTATCTTCAATTCTGATCTGCCACGCTTTAGTGTGCGGAGTGTATTAACCCTTTTCTGAAAGGCATAAAAAGAATCATAAGCAAAGCAAGTCAGCATAAAAAATGAAGGCTGCAGTCATTCATAAGCACGGAGGACCAGAGGTTCTCAAGTACGAGGACTTCCCCGACCCAGAGTATACGGCGGATGAAGTTCTGGTGAAGGTAAGAGCCTGCTCGATTAATCACCTTGATTTGTGGATCAGACAGGGTTTGAGAAACGTTACCATAAACCTCCCTCACATCTGCGGTTGCGATGTTGCTGGAGAAGTTGCTGAGGTAGGAAGTGCTGTTGAAGGCATTGCAAAGGGAGATAGGGTCGTGGTCTCTCCTGGTGTGAGTTGCGGAAGATGTGAATATTGCCTATCTGGCAAGGATAACTTCTGCAGGCAATACCAAATCATTGGAGGGTATGAGAGAAATGGAGGTTATGCAGAGTATGTTGCTGTTCCTCCTCAGAACGTAATTCCGAAGCCTGAAAATCTCAGTTTTGAGGATATCGCTGCAATTCCTTTAACATTCTTGACGGCTTGGCACATGCTGGTTACTAGGGCAAAGGTCCGCGCCGGTGAAACTGTGCTTGTGATAGGAGGAGGAAGCGGTGTTGGGAGCGCTGCAACTCAGGTGGCAAAACTCCATGGCGCCACGGTAATAGCGACTGCTGGTTCTGAAGATAAGATGAAGAAAGCAAGACAAATAGGCGCGGATTACACTATCAACCACAGCACTCAAGACATTGCAGAGGAAACAAGGAACCTAACGAAGAGGAGAGGAGTCGACATAGTGTTCGAGCACGTTGGAAAATCTACATGGGACAAGAGCATACAATCATTAACGCATGGCGGAAGACTGATCACCTGTGGTGCAACTTCAGGCCCAGAGGTTTCATTGGACATAAGGTATCTCTACAGGAGGCAGCTTACGATAATGGGCAACTACATGGGTTCAAAGGGTGAAGTGCTGGAGATAATGAAATTCGTTGAAAATGGGAAGCTTAAACCCGTTGTCGATAGAGTCATGCCATTGAAGAGTGCAGCTGAAGCACACAAACTCATCGAAGACAGAGCGGTTTTCGGGAAGGTAATACTGAAGCCTTAGCAAACATTGGTCGTTTTGATTTGCCTGCAAGCAAGATAGACTCTTTGGGAGAATGGCGAAGGACGCATTACTCCAAGGATATTACTCCATCCAACGATGGAAAGGAGGTTACAGTCTTTGGCTGGATCTCCAGCATACGAGATCAGGGGGGCTTAGTCTTCATCATCATCAACGATAATTTTGGCATCATGCAGATGACACTACATAAGAACAAAGTGTCAAAGGAACTCCTTTCAAAAGTCGAATCACTCTCGGAGCATGCGTCGATAGGTGTTAGAGGGAAGGTCAAGACGATGTCAAAAGCTCCCAACGGAGCCGAGATAGTCCCTAGCGAGATCAAGGTTCTTGCTCTGCCCCAAAAAGTGCCTCCGTTTGGACTCCATGCAGAAACCCTTCCAAGTATGGACAAGAGGTTTGAAATCAGGGCCGTTGATCTAAGGAGGCCGAAGGCTCTAGCAATATTCGCAATAAGGGGGAAATCTCTGGAAATTATTAGAGAATTCCTCAAAGAGCGAGGCTATCACGAGGTAAACACCCCAAAGATAATCGCAACTGCAACCGAAGGAGGCGCTGCACTATTCCCTCTTCTGTATTACGATAAAGAGGCTTTTCTGACGCAGAGCCCTCAGCTCTTCAAGGAGCAGCTCGTTATGGCGTTTGAAAAAGTGTTTGAGATTGCGCCGGCTTACAGGGCAGAGCAGAGCAGAACTTTACAGCACTTGAGCGAGTTCCTTTCAATCGATGTTGAAGAGGCATTTGTTGATTACAAGGACGTAATGAACACCATTGAGGCTCTAATCTCAAGGCTCTATACAGGAGTGAGCAAAGAATGCTCAAAAGAACTTAAGCTGTTGGGCATTAGTAAATTGCCTGCGATAGATAAGATACCTAGGCTGACATATGATTCGATTATCGAATTGCTGAAGGGGAAGGATGTACAAATTGAATGGGGAGACGACCTTTCATCAGAGTCTCTAGATATGATTGCCGATGAACTGCCTTCATATTATTTCATTACGGATTGGCCAACGAAGAGCAAGCCTTTCTACATAAAACCCGCTTCAAATCCTGAACTGTCTGAGTCGTTTGACCTGATGTACGGATCTTTGGAGATAGCATCTGGAGGGACAAGAATAGGCTCAAAGAAGGAATTGATGAAGAGGTTGAAGGAGAAGGGTCTGAAGCCTAAGGGGTTTGAGTACCATCTTGCTGTATTTGATTATGGTATGCCTCCACATGCAGGATTCGGATTAGGTTTTGAAAGGCTGTTGATGGTGCTTACGGGGCAGAAGAACATTAGGGAGGTTTCCGTGTTTCCAAGAGACCAATTCAGGCTTACTCCATGAAAAAAATCAAGGGAATCTCAAAGGAGCAGGTCAGGCACCTCGCTTGGCTCGCAAAGATTGATCTGAGTGCTGAAGAGGAGCAAATTCTCTCCAAGCAGATAGCTGATGTTCTGGATTACTTCAGAGTATTGGACAAAGTGGATACAAAGAATATCGAGCCTGCTTACCTTGTCAGAGAATTAAGAAACGTCTTCAGGCAAGATACAGCAAGGAAGGCAAATGCTGACGAAATTCTGAAACTGGCCCCGACAAAAAAAGGACGCTACGTAAAGGCTCCAAAGATAGTTTAGATCGCTATGAAAGCGAAATCTGCTTGGGAGATTGCAGAAGGGACCAGAGATGGGTCAATTTCACCAGTGGAAACTGTAGAGGCACTCTTTGAAAGAATTGGGGAGCATGATATAGAGATCAAGGCCTTCATAACAACCACAAAGAAACTCGCTATAGAGCAAGCCAAAGAAATAGAGAAGAAGAGGAAGGCTAAGCAGAAACTTGGGAGACTTGCCGGGGTCCCCATAGCGGTAAAGGACAACATCTGCACTCAAGGAATAGAAACTACGTGCGCATCAAAAATTCTCAGAGGTTTCATCCCTCCCTATGACGCAACAGTAGTGAAGATGCTCAAGGAAGAGGGCGCGATAATCGTTGGCAAGACAAACATGGACGAGTTCGGCATGGGCTCAACGACAGAGTTCAGCGCCTTTTTCCCTACAAGGAACCCCAGAAATACTTCTTATGTGCCAGGAGGCTCCTCTGGAGGTAGCGCAGCTGCTGTAGCAAAGGAGTTAGCATCCGCAGCTCTTGGAACTGATACTGGAGGCTCCATCAGGTGCCCTTCGGCATTTTGCGGAGTAGTTGGCTTGAAGCCAACTTATGGGCTCGTCAGCAGGTATGGGTTAATCGCCTACGCGAACAGCCTTGAGCAGATAGGTCCGATAACAAGAGACGTTAGAGACTCCTCTCTTATGCTATCATGCATAGCTGCCCATGATCCTATGGACTCTACAAACGTTGGAGAGAAAAAGGATTACACAAAGTTTCGCGACGATGTTTCTAGGCTGAAAATAGGAGTTCCAAAGCAGTACTTTGGAGAAGGCACTCAAAAAGCTGTTTCGGATGCTATATGGCGCGCATTAAAGAAACTTGAGGATGAGGGAGCGACAATTGAAGAGGTTGATCTGAAGACGGTAGAATATGCTCTTGCTTCATACTACATAATTGCAATGTCGGAGGCAAGTTCGAATTTAGCAAGGTACGATGGTCTCCGCTACGGTTTCCAAGAAAGCTCTGGAGCAAGGAATTGGAGCACATTATTCTCAAAGGATAGAAAGATCGGGTTCGGGTTCGAGGTCAAGAAGAGGATAATTCTTGGTACGTTCGCGCTTTCAGCAGGGTACTTTGATGCGTATTATCTCAAGGCTCAAATGGTTAGAAGCCTAATCATTCAGGATTTTGAGAAAGCTTTCAAGAAGTTTGATGTGCTCATAGGACCTACGATGCCCACAACAGCCTTCAAGCTTGGAGAGAAGACCGTAGATCCATTAGCAATGTACATGAGCGATTGCGATACAGTGCCAGCGAACCTTGCAGGCATACCAGCCATCTCAATTCCCTGCGGCTCTTCCAACGGCTTACCAATAGGCATGCAGATCATGGCGCCCTCGTTTGAAGAGGAACGACTGCTGGGTGTTGCAGGTTTTTGCGAAAGGGAGTTGGCTTGATAGGCGTAGATGGTCTAGGCCTAAAGATAGGCCTTGAAGTTCACTGTCAATTAACAGTCCTTAATACAAAATTATTCTGTTCATGTTCATCTAACTACAGAGGAACAGAACCGAATACGAACATCTGCGAAATATGCACAGGCTTGCCGGGAACTCTTCCCGTACTGAATGAAAAGGCAGTCGAAGCTGCTACGAAGATTGCCCTAGCACTAAACTGCAAAATCGCAGAGACCGCTAACTTCTTCCGAAAGAACTACTTCTATCCTGATCTGCCGAAGAACTTCCAGATAACCCAGTATGACAAAGCGGGAGGAGTAGCCATAGCGAAAGAAGGACAAATCGGAACTAGTGATGGGAGCATAAGAATTAGAAGAATCCAACTTGAGGAGGATCCTGGCAAGCTCAGCTACGAAGGAACAATAGTTTCATCCCCATTTGCCTTGGTCGATTACAACAGAGCTGGGGTTGCTCTGGTCGAGATAGTTACAGAGCCAGATCTGAAGAGCCCGAAAAATGCCAGAGAATTTCTGCAGAAGCTCCGTTCAATCTTGGAGCACATTGGAGTGTGTGATGGCAGTTTAGAGGGTGCTATGCGGTGCGACGCTAACATCTCTCTATTTGGAGGAAAGAGGGTTGAAGTCAAGAACATCTCATCCTTCAAGGAGGTTGAGAGGGCATTGAACTTTGAGATAACCAGACAAAAAACAATGGCAAAAGCGGCAAAGGCTGAAGGCATGGAGACAAGGCATTGGGATGAGGTTAGGAGAGTCACTGTAACGCTCAGAGTAAAAGAGTCTGAGGAAGATTACAGGTACTTCCCGGAGCCCGATTTAGTTCCTATTACAATCAGCAAGAACTACATCTCTAAAGTTAAAGCGCGAATGCCCGAGCTTCCAGACAAGAGAAAAGAAAGGTTTGTCAGGGATTACAAGGTTTCCGAGGAGATTGCCAGCGTTCTGGTCGGAGAGAAGCAGATTGCCGATTTTTTTGAAGCATGCGTAAAATCATACACAGCGCCAAGACTGCTTGGTAGCTGGCTCGCGATAGACATCATCGGATACCTGAACAGATCTGAGAAGACCTTTGCAGATATTAAATTCTCTCCCAATAATCTTGCAGAAATTGCAAAACTCGTCGAGCAGAAACAGATTACGGATAGCGGTGCGAAAACTATTATCATAAAGGCAATCGAGCAGGGAAAAAGCAGGTTCGAAATAGGTAAGAAAGAAGAGGGTGCAATTACCGATGAAAAGATGGTAATGAATGCTGTAAAGATGGTATTCGGGGCAAATCGCAAGGCTGTTGAAGATGCCAAATCAGATCCCAACGCGATCAACTTCTTGATGGGGCAGGTCATGAAAGCTACGAAGGGAAGGGCGGATCACAGTCTCGCAAGAAAGCTGATTCAAGTAGAGCTTCTTGCAGTTCAAGAACCATCCCGTAAGTAAGGACTGTTTGCTTTTGGAGCATTTGGACTTTACATTGCCTCCCCCCTAGGTACATGTCAATGAGGGGAACTTTCGACGCAATCCCGCTTTATATACGGGGAAGGGGGGGTCGTTTGTGCAGGGGCGCGTGCCATCCCCATTATATTCGGGAGAGGGAGTCATGCGTATGTGCGTACTATTTGCAAATAGAACTGTCGACTATCATACTCAAGTGTTCATCTACCATGCTCTGTAAATGTTTAATGTTATACATGAACAAATGAGCATATGCAGGCAAGCTAATCCTAAGAACAGCGAATTCCAAGGGTTTAAATCCGATAACAAGTTGATAATGCAAGATTGGTCTCACGAACGGTAACAATAGGGCTCGTCGTTGGAATAGTAGTCATTGGCGCATTCATGTACTTTGGTTTCAGCGCGTTGAGCGTTCAACAAGATAACGAAAGGTTATGCGATGATGCTCAGAAGAAAATCAATGCCATAGCAGAAGATCCTTCAATTCCTAGAGATAAGAAGGACAAAGACGTACAAGACATCATTGCAAAGTCTGTAGACGAGCTCCGCAAGCGTCAGTTCCAGTGTTCTCTGCCGTTTTTCGTTCCTAAGTATAATGAGCCTGCGGTTCCAGAGAATCGCCCATAAATCGGGCAGTTTAGTTAACGAACGGTTGGAGAATTACTCGACGGTTAGCTTTCCGTACCTTCCTACATTAACCCTGACTTCGCCACGAAAACTGTTCGTGTAACCGTTCTCTACCTTTACCTTCGAGCCTACCTTTACCATGTCTATTTGATCGTCCCATAAGCTCAATTTGATGCTGCCAGTATCATCGCGAATGTTGCAGTCTGCAACTCTAGCCTGACCTCCAGTTCTCAACATCACGTTTCGAGGCTCAGATATATCGGTGACCTCGCCCTCTACATCTATGCGCCTCATATTGTCCCTGAGTTCTTTTATCTTCACCGATTATTCCCTTGCACCACTGCTCTGAAGTCTGTTATATATCTGCTTTGAGCGGAATTACTTTTTCAGCAGTTTGGAGCAGGCCTCCCTCAAGGCTTTGGCCGCCTCTTCAGGCGCAACGGGATTAATGTGTATACCGGTTCCTCTTTCAAATCCGTCAAAACCATCCAACCTAGGGTAGACCTCTATGTGCCAGTGTATCTGTCTCGATGTTCTTTTCTCAGGCGACGTGTGTATTATAGCGTTAAACTGCAAATCTGAAGTAACAGTTGACAGAGCTGCGAAGCATAGTTCTAGCAATCTTGCTAGATCCATAATCTCTTTCTGCGATGTTCTTAGAAAGCTAACCTGATGAGCTTTCGGAAATATCCAAAACTCAAAGGGATGTGAAGAAGCATAGGGCGCAAATGCAAGAAAAGTATCTGTCTGGACTATCTTCCGTGGCCCTTCCGACTCTGTTGTCATGATGCTACACATGGGACATACTCCGCTAGTGTAGATGGCCTTCTGGACAGCCTTGGCCTCTGTTTCTATGGCAGGTGGCAACACAGGCAGAGTCATTATCTGAAGATGCGCATGCGATCTGCTTGCACCTGCATTCTTACCTTGATTCATGAATATTGCAACATATGCTACGTTCTTCCTGGCGTAGAGCCATCTAGCCTTGTCCTGCAGAATTGAAAGTATGTTTACCCACTGATCCGCATCAATGTCTTCAAAGTTGACATGTTTCTGGCTCGCAACGACTATGTAATGATAGCCTACTGCAGGTTCGCTGTAAAGTGGGGCATCGCTGTACTTCTTCGGAGAGTCTGGAGTAACTGCTGGGAATTGATTTGGAATTACTCTGACAACCCAGTCTTCCACATAGTCTTCCGGAGTGTCGCTAAGCTTTAGCATCGTACCATGACGGCTCGCGAGTACCAGATCGGATGGAGAGGTCTTCGACTCTTTTCCTGGGCAGAAAATGCAGTCTTTCGTGTCTGCAGGTTTTGGTTTCTTAACACGCCTTGGCTTCCAAGCACTAGGCTTAATCAGAACCAGCTTTTCTGTGAAATAGTCCCTCCGCGCCGACATCGATCTGCAAGGCATGATCATCCTTATTTATCTCCATTTTCGCTGTATGGTAAGAACCATAGGAACCTGCTGGTGTGTATTCTGAATGCTTGAACTGACAACTCTGGGCGCAACTTTCATGGCTATCCTGCTTGCTGAATTCGGAGATAAGACTCAGATCATGACTCTAGCCTTGGCAGCCAAGAGTCGGTCGATGCTACCTGTATTTACGGGCGCGGTTCTAGGCGAAGTCTTTGCCAATACCATCGCTGTTGCCATAGGAACTTTTCTAGGTTTCGCAATCCCCGTTGGCATTGTGAGGCTTGTCGCTGGAGGCGTCTTCATATTGTTTGGAGTCCTCAACATCGTTAGAAGAGAAGAGGGCAAAGATGGCAAGAAATTCAAAACATTGAATACAACATCCATACTCTGGTCTGCCTTCTATTTGGTTGCTCTTGCGGAGATGGGTGACAAGACTCAACTGATGACAGTAGGCCTATCTGCCCAGTATCAAGATCCAATTACGGTTCTGATAGGACTTACGTTGGCATTTGTCATACTTTCCTTGATAGGAGCTCTTTTAGGAGAGAGAACATCAAGAATCATACCCCTACAATGGATAAAGATAGGTTCTGGAATTCTCTTCATAGTGTTTGGGATTCTCTTCCTTGCTGATGTGGGATGATAAATCTCTAAGAAATTGCCAGCATTCTTTCTATTGGCACTCTTGCCCTGTCAGCAATTTCCTTCGGAACCTTGACTTCGTAGACCAAGTCAGTTAAAGACCTATGCAGTTTCTCAACGGTTATCATCTTCATGTACTGGCAGACAGCATTTTCACTAGCTGGGATGAAATTTTTCTGTGGGTTTTCTTTCTTCAACCTGTGAAGTATCCCGGTTTCAGTAGCTACAACAAACTCATTCGCAGGTGATTGCTTGGCATGCCTGACCATCCCCTCGGTAGAGAGAATGTAGGTCCCTTTCTGTGGAATCTTCCCCTCCTCGACAAGGTACATGCAGTTGGTCACGCAACCGCACTCAGGGTGAATAAGGAACTCTGCATCAGGGTATTTGTCAATCAAACCCAGCACAGTCTGAGGATCAAGTTTTGCATGTACATGGCATTCTCCAGGCCACAAGTGCATCTTGCGCTTTGTCTTTGATTGTACATAAGCGCCCAAGAAGATATCAGGTAGAAAGAGAATTTCCTTGTCCTTCGGAATACTGTTCACTACGTTAACTGCATTTGTTGACGTGCAGCAGTAATCGCTCTCGGCCTTGACCTCAGCAGTAGTATTAACATAGGAAACCACGATGGCATCAGGATACTTGTGCTTCCATTCTCTCAACTGCTCAGCATTTATCGTATCAGCGAGGGAGCAGCCAGCTTCAGGATCAGGAATCAATACCTTCTTGTCTGGGCAGACTATCGATGCGGTTTCCGCCATAAAATGGACGCCGCAGAAAACTATAGTCTCGGCACTAGTCTTTGCAGCCTGTCTCGATAACCCCAACGAGTCGCCAACGAAATCCGCGATATCCTGAATCTCTGGAATCTGATAGTTATGAGCTAAAATTACAGCATTGCGCTTTTCCTTGAGGGCTAAAATCTCGTCTATGAGTTTACTGTGTGGCGATGGTTGCAGAAGAGTTGCCATTTAGCAGATATTACTTATTTCGTCTCTGATATAAGGAATTGCAGATCCTCAAACGTGAAAAAAGCAACTGTCTCTTGCGAAACTATTGCTACATAAGCTAAGCAGTCTGCCTTCTGCTATCTATGTAGGCCTTGATAATGAACTCTTTTAGGTTTAGAGGGTTCTCTACATATACAATTTTGGTATAGCCATTGAGCTTTGCCATATTTTCGCATATGGTCTTTAGCGCAGGGTTTCTGTCGAGCATTACTATGTTGAGACGGATGTTCTCCTTACCCGCAATATACGCAGCTCTGTACATGTTCTCTATTGGGGATTGATCTCTGTTGTAGGATACTGTTGGTTCGCTGTCTGTCAATAGGAAGATATTCCTATTTCCTTCAGCTTTGGAAAGTAGCTGAGTGCAGAAATCTAACGCTCTCCCAATGTCTGTCTGCCCATGCGGTCTCAGTTTCAGAATCTGCCCTGAAACTGCTAACGATGGCTCGTCATTGTACGCGACGATATGCAGTTTATCTTCCTTGTATTCATCCTCAAGTAATTGCCTTAATGCAAGCGCAGCCATGACGCATCCTTTGTATTTGTCTCCGTACATAGAGCCAGAGATGTCCATCAGGATTATATTGGTTGAGACAGATCTATGGAGGGGGATTCTTGCCCTGAAATCATCATCTTTCATATCCATCTCCTCAGGGTCCCTGACAGAAACGCCGAGCAGTGTCTCCTGAATATCTAGATTATCGAAAGAATGTTGAAACTCGTCATACTCCGAGATTACGTTGGATGGTGATACCCCAGTACCAAACTTCATTGTCTCATGTCCTCCAAAGCCCAGCTTTTCCAGATTTGCAAAGGCTTCATCAAGCAGTCTCTTTGCAATCAGTTTCTCACTTTGAGTAGTAAATTCAGCGTGCCCGAGATAGACCTTCGGATGCATCAGGTGTCTCTCCCACTTCAGATCAATGAAACCATCCTCTGCTAGCCGCTCGAGTATCTTGCGCGGAAAATTCTTAAGCAATTGCTTAACCTGCAGATCCCTCGGTGAAATCTCGCCCTTCTCTATCTTTTCGATGATGTTTCTCCAAGCCGCATCTCTTGCTCTCTCGCGCTTTGCGTAATCCCTAATCCAAGATCTATAGACCCAGTTACCCTCTAACTCGCCAAGCCACTCCTGCATGTATTCTTCAGGGATGTTTTCTTCAGCATTTTTCATGAACTCCTCTATTATGCTTTCAAAATTTAGACCTGTTTCTTCGCTAGACTCAACATCGTCGGGGTTGAAGAGTCCGTAGATCATGTCGTTAAGGAACTCCTCTCCGAAGGTGTTTGAGAGGCGTTGCTGCTCTTGACGAGCCCTCTCATTGCACCCTTCGCATTCGCCCTTCAGATTCCACCATCTCCCTTAGGATGTAGCCGCCATCTTTCCTAGCGGCATAACGCGGGGTGCATACCGCTATTGAATGTATTAGTATCTCTATTGCTGAGAGATAGGTTTCATCATCGACATCTCCTGCTATTGCCTTCACCGCAACATTCGTGGCTTTACTCTGCTTAAGATTCTCTATCAACGATCTTTCTATGCTTAGGAATTTATCGCCGTTCACCCGAGAAGCAATTGTAAACACATCCGAGTAGAATCCATCAAAATACTCGGCTGGAATCTTGTCATACACTTCCTTCGCAGTTCTCCTGATAGCTTCTTCTATGAGCGCATTCACAATCTCCTTCTTGCTCTCTTTGACTCCATATTCAACCTCTATTCTGCCAGCAAGAGCGAGTGCAGCTATCTCAAAGTCTTTCCCGTAATCGATGAATAATGGTACTTCTCTCCCGTTTCTAACAGCCTTTGATTTGATGTGATCCATCAGCTTTATCGTCGCCCTGCACGAAGGCGCCACCTGTATTTTCTTCGCAATTTCGCTCTCCTTTTGGTTTCTTCCTAGCCTTACAGCACGCGCAAGAATTCTTAGGTGCCAGTCGGGTATCTTTGGATCCTCATCATGGACTTTCTTGACATAAGTGTTTCTTTTGCCAATCTCTATCTCCTCCTCCAATGTCTCTGGAGGCCCTATCTCAATGGTTTCCATCCTGTCGAGAAGGGGCTCCTTTATCGGAGAAGTGCCTCTGTAGTTTGCGGGGTTTGTCGATGCAAGTTCTATCGTTGATATTTTGAAAGGAAGAATGTCTCCTTCTGTGGTAGTAACCTGATTCTCTTCGAAGAGCTCATGCAACAATGTTTGCAATGATGTTGGTACCGCTCCGAGCTCGTCAAAGTATCCGACACCCCTGTTGGACTTCAGAGCCCTTCCCGGAATAAAAACTTCAGGATGATCAAGATCATAGCCTTCTCTAATTTTTTGGATGGAGATTCCTCCAATGAGCTGCCTTGTAGTCATCATCGGATCTCCTGGAATCCTCACCCAGATCCTGGGAGTGAATATCAGCTCAACCCGCTCCTGATAGGTTAGCTTGGCCTTGCATGAAAAGCAGGTCGGCTGAACAGGGTCATCGTATATCTTGCATTCCTTTATTGTCAGAGTCTTTTCCGGAAGGAGTTTCCCTATTGCTTTAGCAAAAGTCGTCTTGCCGTAGCCTCTCTCTCCTCTAAGCAAAATGGGCGAGCCTGAAAACAAACCTTCCTTCACTAGCTCTTTCTCAGTCTCCTTCCCAACAATATCCGGAAATGGGTCCTTCCCCTCCTTTTCCAAGGTTGTGATTCGCTCTCTGACATAGTCTACTGGGCTCTTCGAGTGATAGTTCGAATAAGGCTCCTGCCAGACATCCACTTGCTCGCCATTTAGATACAACTTTGGAGCATTGCCAGAAGTAAGCCTGACAGTCTCAAAGACCAGTGAATCTATGTCGATACCCTTTCTTTCCAAAATTTCGCTGAATATTATTCCTATGATTTGCTTATATGTTGTATGGTATCCCCCAACAAAAGGAATTAGCTAAAACCATTAGCATAATATTGGAGCTTTGCAGAGCCTTTGGCGAGGAACTGAACAAATGGCCAAGGTCGAGATCGACGAAACTGACAGGAAGATACTAAGAGAGTACCTGAAAGATGCCAGGCTATCATATAGAGAGGTTGCCAGACGTGTCAGAGTGGCCGTAGGCACCGTCATGGCAAGAACGAAAAGACTCGAAACTGAGGGTGTAATAAAGGGCTACACGGCTGTTCTCGATCATGAGAAACTTGGGTATGACCTGACAGCAGTTACGGAGATCACGGTTTCAAAGGGTAAACTTGTTGAAATGGAGAAGGAGATTGCGAAGTTACCAGTCGCATGTACCGTGTACGACGTAACAGGCATGACTGATGCATTGATCATAGCCAAGTTCAGGAGCCGTGAAGAGCTCAGCAACTTCACGAAATCTCTTCTGGCTATGCCTTTTGTGGAAAGGACGAATACCCACATCGTGCTTACAACGGTAAAGGAAGACTTCCGACTGCCACCATAATTACCTTTCAATGATGGAATCGTACCCTGCCTTCTTGATGGCTTTCTTTATGCTGTCCTCGTCAACTTCATTTGGGTTATATTCAACATATGCAGTGTCCGTCATATAGCTTATTCCAATGGATTTGATTCCTTTCGCTCCTTTGAGGGCCTTCTCTGCAATGAAAGCGCAACTTGCACAGTCCATGCCCAAGATTTTGAATTTAATGCGCTGGTATTGTTGTTCCTTTGACAACTAAAATTTTATGGCACTGCTGACTGAAAAGGCTTGCAGATACTATTCTTCCTCTTCTGGCAAAGGTTGCATGCTCGAAGCATCGGTACCAATATCCAGTTCTTCTAGAGCCGCGAGGACGTACCTGTGAACCGCATCCACCTTGACCTTGTAACTGTCAAACAGAAACTTCACAAGCTTTTCGCTGAGATTCGCTTTATAGACCTTAACATCAAAAATATAATTCGTTGCCATCTTGAGACTGCTTAGTGGTATCTTATCGGAAAGCTCCAAAGTAGCTATGTACCTTCCCTCTGGTAACTGATCGTAAAATTGAACGTCTATCCTCCTGCCCTTTTCATCAATCTCCAGAATATAGCCAGACTGCTTTACCTCGCCAGCCTCCTCCAGCTTCGCTTTGGAAATCTCTTCAGCAGCCCACCTTGGAAACTCCTCGACCATTCGCAAAGGCTCCTAAGGAGGATGAATATAACCCGTATGATAAAGATAGATAAAAGAGATTTAATCCTCCTGTTCGGCAGTGGGTCGCCGTGGAACATCTGTTCAACATTGGAGACAAAGTTCAGACATCGCTTGGTGCCAAGGGAGTAGTTGAAGTACTGGACACTGACAAGGACGGTCAATCAGTTGTATATGTTAGGTGGAAGAGTGGCGCTTTAGGCACTTACACAAAAGAGGATATCAAACGCTACGGAATCAAAAAAGCTCAATAATTTTAGCTCGTTTAGGTTCTTTTAGCTTTACCGCTTTAGTCATGCACGCCTGCATATGCAATATGGTTCCGCTCTGATTGATATCTACCTAGGGGAGACAATATAAAGAAAGGAGTTCAGCCACTGACCTTTATTATCCCATTCATAGTGTGAAATTCAACCACGCATAGAAAATAGTAAGTTCCGGGTTTGTCAAATTTGAATTCGAATTTGTCACCTGGCTTCAGTAGAGAATGGAACAGGGGCTCACCAGCAGCCGTAACGTTGTTGCTGGTTGCGGTATGGACTTGATTATCTGTGTTCTCCCATATTATAGTGGAGCCCACGGAAACAGAAACGAAAGACGGCCTGAACTCGGAGGCGCTTACAGCCTTTACGGTGACCGTAGTTGGAGGCGGAAGTTCCACAGGGCTCTTTGGAGGCAGTGGTTGAGGAGCTTGTGGCTTAACCTCTTCTGGTTTTGGAGAGCCAGTCTGGGTAAAGTACAGCGCATTGCCCGCTACAAATAGCAGCACCAACACTAAAACGCTGATACTAAGTTTTGAAATAGCTCTGTGTCCCTGTCCTGCTATCAACATCTAAAATATTAACGAAGATGTAGATAAGTTAGCGGTCTTACAACGCAAATGGAATACGAGGAGATTCTCAGCAAACTGAAGTCGATGGGTGACCCTAAAGCTGCAGAGGGAATGGCGAAGTTTGGCATTAACACAAAAAAGGCTTACGGCGTCTCCATACCAAATGTCAGGGCTCTCGCTAAAAAGATAGGAAAAGACCATAATCTTGCTCAAAGTCTCTGGTCATCGGGCATTCACGAAGCGCGCATCCTAGCAGGCATTGTGGATGATCCAAAAATGGTGACAGAGGAGCAGATGGAAAAATGGGTGAAGGACTTCGATTCTTGGGACGTATGCGATCAATGCTGCAGCAATCTCTTTGACAAGACGAATTTTGCTCATGGTAAAGCTATTGAGTGGAGCAAGCGGAGAGAGGAGTTTGTCAGACGCGCCGGTTTCACGCTTATGGCTACGTTAGCAGTTCATGATAAAAAAGCCAGAGATGAGGACTTCATCGCATTCCTCCCTCTAATCAAAGATGCCACTACGGATGAGAGGAATTTTGTCAAAAAGGCCGTAAACTGGGCACTGAGGCAGATAGGGAAGAGAGATGCAAGGCTGAATAAAATGGCAGTAGAACTGGCTAAAGAAATTCAGAAAATTGATTCTAGGAGTGCGAAATGGATAGCTTCAGATGCTATAGGAGAATTGACCGGCAAAGCAATACAGCAGAGGCTTAAAGTAAAATCTCGATAAGAGATATTAGTTGAGAAAATAAGGCGCTTATAGGATGAACTCCTTTCGAGTGAAGACGCTTGCAATAGAAGCTGGCACACCAATTGTTGTCCTAACGAAGGAAGACGCTGCAGAGCTTGGAGTAAGGAGTTCATCAAGAGTCAAGGTCAAGGCCAATGGTAGAGAGCTAACAGCAATTTTGAATATTGCAACGAAGTCGATGAAAAAGCGTACGGTTGGAGTGTTCGATGAGGTTCGCACATTGCTTAAAATCAGAGACAATGACAGCATCGAGATCGATGTTGCACCTTTTCCATCATCCCTCCAATACATTCGCAACAAACTCATGGGTAGGAGGCTTAACTTTGAAGAAATAAATGAAATAGTAAAGGACATAGTTGAAGCCAATCTGAAGGAGACCGAAATAGCTTCTTTTGTAACGTGTCTGCATCTGCAGGGTTTGGATCTTGACGAGACCACGAGCCTGACAAACGCCATGGTCGAGAGCGGACATCATCTAGATATAGATAGGCATCCCATAGTTGACAAACATTCTATTGGCGGAGTTCCCGGCGATAAGACAAGCCTTCTGCTAGTTCCTATTCTTGCCGCTGCTGGCGTCGTAATTCCAAAGTCATCTTCGCGAGCAATAACATCAGCAGCTGGGACTGCAGACAAGGCAGAAGTTTTGATGCCAGTCGATCTTAGTGTAAATGAAATGACCAAGGTCGTTCACAAAACAAACGGTTGTCTTGTCTGGGGAGGTGCCTTAGATTTGGCGCCGGCTGATGACATATTTGTGCAGATCGAATTCCCTCTTTCCATCGATCCTTTGCTACTTCCGTCCATAATGAGCAAGAAGCGTGCAGCAAATGTGGACTATCTTGTGGTTGACATACCGACTGGCAGAGCCAGCAAGATAAGGACGGTCGGGGAAGCAGACCTTTTGGCCAAAGATTTCATTGAACTGGGCAGAAGGGTGAATATCAAGACTCAATGCACAGTTACCAATGGAGAACAACCAATTGGCTATGCAGTAGGCCCTGCCTTGGAGGCTAGAGAAGCCCTCGAGGTTCTGATGCGAAAAAGAATTGTTCCAGAGCTGATGGACAAAGTCTGCCATATTGCAGGCGCGCTGCTTGAGATGGTTGGTAGGCACGATGGTGTGGAACTTGCAGCCGAGGTTTTGAAGAGCGGAAAAGCGGAGAAGAAGATGCGTGAAATTATAGATCAGCAAGGAGGCGATGGGAAAATACGGCCGGAAGACATTGCAGTAGGCGAGCATACATTCAATTTAGTTTCCGAGAATTCAGGAAGCATAAGGTGGATAGACACTACTGCCCTTGTGGAAGTTGCTAGAGCTGCGGGAGCACCCAAAGACAGAGAGGCTGGAGTCATTTTGAATAAGAAGTTCGGGGAGAATGTGAAGAAGAGTGAAAAATTGCTTACTGTCTATTCATCAAAATCTAGGAAGTTGGAAAGAACGATCGAGATGTTGCAAGCAATGCCAGTATTCGCGGTTGGAGAAAAAGGCGAAATGCTAATCCATAGAGTCAAAGAGGTACCACCAACAAAAGCCTTCATACTCGAACGCTAGGATTTCATTGGCTTAATTCTCATGCTGAAATCGAGACCTTTTACCGAATGAGTAAGCATACCCATAGAA
>JACPBJ010000161.1 GCA_016180375.1 Nitrososphaerota archaeon
ATCGCGTCGAATTTGGTCGCTTTGTTAAGGAGCGTATTTGCTGATGGAGGAGAAACTGCGATCATGTTGTCATAGAGCAGGTTTCCAGTTTCTTTCAGAACGCCTTTTACGACGAAGCTCCTCCTATGCGTTACAAGCCTCTGCCCTCCGCCATTATCTTCCACAATGGAAAATTCTACCCTTGCCAATGATCCTACTATTCCAAAAGGCGTATCCTCTCCAGCAGGATGCGCTACTTTGTTTCCAAGAATCATGCCCGTTGCATCATTACCAGTTACCAACTCCCCGCCCTCCATTTCTAGAGTCGGGATCACCAACGGAAGCTTCGTAGAGTCAATGCCGTATAGGGTGGTATCCTGAGCTTTTCCTCCAGAAATCACCTTCACGCCACTTCTGTAAAGTGGAATTGTATCCTCGACTCCTTCTATGTTTCTCAGAGCGTTAAGCGTAAAGACAGTTAGAGTGATTTTTGGAGTAGATGGGACAAAGCCGAAACCCTGTTGCTGAAGAGGGTTGACGGCTGTTACCGTAATAAGATTTGGGGAAAGAGTATTGAGCTGAGAATTAAGAAAGAAATCGAACCCTCCATTCAACCCATTCAAAGCAGTTATCAAACTTGCCCCAATAACGACCATCAATATTGTAAGGGCAGAGCGCATCCTCCTCTCTGAAAGCGATTTTAGCGAAAATCCAGCTATATCGGCTAACTTCAAGTGGTCTGCCCAACCAATATGCGATTAGCTTTGGAATAAATGATTTGCCCATTTACCTAAACTATTACCGAATCAGGGTTTGGAGGTTTCTTCTATTTCGTAGATCGATCTTGCGATGACAACGTGAGCCTCTAGAGGAAGATCATGAACCGAGAGGAGCGTGTCCATTGCCTTGACAGTTCCGCTATTGAAATGCCCTCTCGGAAATCCTCCTACAACCATGCATCCTCCTTCTGGTAAAGCCTCTGCGACGCCCTCAAAGCTACTCTTATCGCCTATTCGCGATAACCCAATAACCTTCTTTGGTTTAAGCCGGTTTGTTAGATCGGAGAAAGTTTCCTGCTTTGACGCAAGAAGAACATTTCCTTCACTGACGATAGTCTTCTGCTGATAAAGCTGCTCTACAAGATTGACAAATCGCTGGTAAGATTTTGGGAGCCTCGCGCCCTTTCCTATTGCAATTACCCTGTCGTCCCGAGTATGAATGAAAATCTGCAAATTACCCTGCAGGAAAAGCGGTGTGTAAATTGAATTCATCAGGCAGATATGAATCAAATCAGGTCTCCCTCTCCTGTACGCATCTTGGAGTCCTCTCATCGCGCCAAAGTGATATGATATGTCAAGTAGCATCTCTTGAGGCTTCTTTCCCATTCTCTTTGCTTGATTTGCCACAGCAGGATGGGAAGCCATCTTTGATGGCACTAACTCCAGAGCAGATTCCGCAATTATCAGGCTGTACAAGCCCTTGCGCCTTGTTTAACCAAGTTTTTATTGCTAACCCAATTTCAAAAGAGAAATTGCGTTACAGGCGTTCAAGGCAGAAAGTAGTTGCTTCTCAGGAAGTTAATTCAATACTTGAGCAGGCAGTAGAAACCGCGAAGACAGACATCGAACTCGCAAAGAAGCAAGCAGCAATTGCGAGGCGGATTTGCCTGAAATTCAACATCAGGCTACTGTATGAGAAAAGACAGCTACTTTGCAGAGGGTGCAAACAATTCATTGTTCCTGGAATAAATGCAAGAGTTCGCATCTCAAGCAAGCCAAGAATGCTCATTCTAACCTGTCTTGACTGCAAGCATACCTATAGGAGACCTCTGAAGGCATGAAAACCTAAATAGAGCTCTGAAAACCGTATCGCTCCACGTCGATATAGCGATGCCAACAGTTTACGATGTCCCATATGATATTCTGATTAAACGACTAGCGGAGCATCTTCACAAGGTGCCTCAAATCTCTCCTCCAGCTTGGACGCCTTTCGTAAAGACAGGATCCCATGCAGAGAGATCACCTCAAGAGAAGGATTGGTGGTACACCCGTTGCGCCTCTCTTTTGCGAAAGATCTACGTTCATGGACCCATGGGTCTTAGCGACCTTGAAGCATCTTATGGAGGGAGGACAAGTGTAGGATACGCTCAATCTCATCATAGGGATGCAGGGGGTGCGGCTATACGAAAGCCTATTCAGCAACTTGAATCTGCAGGTTTGGTCGCCAAGAAGGGAAACAAGGGAAGGGTCCTGACCAGCAAGGGTACCAGTCTCCTTGATAGGCTTGCCAATGAAATCTTTAAAGAGCAGATCAAGGTAAAACCAGAGCTAGTAAAGTATTCTTAGGTGAACTGATTTGTCCGAAGGGCCAACCCAAAGTTCTGATTCCGTTCAAGCGCAAAGAGAAAAGCAGCTTGCAAGAGAGAACATATTGAGGGTTCTCCTCACATCTGATGCTAGGCAGCGCCTGACAAACATAAGAATGGTTAGGCCCGAAACTGCTGCTGTTATTGAGGACAATATTATCCGCCTTGCCGCTGAAGGGAAGATCAAGAAAGCGATTACTGATGATGAGATCAAGGCATTCTTAGCCAGCCTCCAGCAGCCCAAGCGTGAATTCAAGATAAAGTGGGCATAACATGAGCAAGAAAACATCCGGCGTGAAGACAAGGCTGATGAAAAGAACTAAGCAGAACGTTCCCGTGCCAACTTGGGTAATTCTTCGAACCAACAGGAGGGTAAGGACTCATCCAAAGAGAAGAATGTGGAGGAGAAAGAAGCTTAAGGTGAAATAGTTGTCTGAAAAAGAAGAAGTTGAAAGAATCTACACAGTCCCGCTCTGGAGAGCGTGGGTTACCCCAAGGTATAGAAGGACAGAGAGAGTCATCAATCTGCTCAAAGAGTTTGCTGCAAGACACATGAAGTCAAAAGAGGTCAAGATTTCTGAAGAATTGAATGAGATGTTGTGGAGCAGAGGTATCCGAAATCCTCCTAGGCGAGTTACGGTTAAGATGGTAAAGGACAAGGATGGACTCGTCACCATCTCACAACCTGCAGAATAACTCTCACAGCATCATTGGATTTCGGGCAGCTAAGTTGCTAGAGTTGATTCTGCGTCCGTATCTGATTTTAGTATAGTAGTAGACCAAACTAATACATATTGCTGATAATTTAGAGACGGAATCTGCTTCCTGGTCTCTATGTCCATAGGCCAGAAAGTACGACTAGCACTGATCGTTCTTGGGATAGCAGGAACGATAGCTTCCGTGCTCCAAGGCGTCAACCTAAATCCCTTAGACGTCATAGGATGCGGCGACCTCTCCCAGGCTAGGTAACTCCTAGCCCCTCTTTTTCTATTTCTTCTTCTCTGCTAGAACAAGTTTCATGTTGTTAACGGCTTTTTCTGCGTCAAACTTCCATTCGCCATGAGAGTACATCTGATATGGAACAGTGTAACCCAGCCCAAATGGTGAGTCAGCGAAACCGGAGTTCACTTTTGAAGCAAATGATTCGGTGCTCTGCCAGATGAACCATAGAAGATCCTGCAGCTGTTCATTTGGAGCAGCAAGCTCGGCGAAATAAGTCGACCTGTCCTTTGATATGGCGTCGGTCCACATTAGCGGAATGCTGTTGAAAGTCTTCTGCACTTGCATGAGCTCAGGGCCTGTCAAGCCCGTGTACCAGAATTTTATTGGAATCGTGACATACCTCCTCTTTCCAAATCCCCGCCAACGTACAATGTAATTTCGTATGAATTTCTTGCCAAGAATATGGTTTCTATAATGGTAATATGCAGTCTTAGAATTTATTTTCAGTTTACTCGCAATTTTCGTTAGTGGAATTATTGCATTTGCCTGTATTTCTTTGATTATAAGAAGGTCTATCAGATCCGCCTTCTGAAGAGCTAATTCTTCCGACCTCGGCTCTGCAACATTAGGCGTTGCCTTGGAAAGAGCCTTCCAGTCTATATTCCACCTTTTCGCCTCGAAATCATAGTACTCAGTCTTCATCTGCGGATATCTTATCCAGAGCAATTCATGCATCTGACAGCTCTTTAGGATACCTGCATCAATCATATTGGAGATGAAACGGGAATACTCGGCCCTTACGCTTGTGGGTACAGCAAGTATTGCAACATACTTGCCTTGGGGAAGCAGGCGTGTGAAGTATACCAAGTACGCCTTTTCATTCATCATCTGAAAAAGTACGCTTTCTCTGCCCTTGTATTTGTCTCCAAATTCAAAGAACGCCCAGTACCTCTCAAAGCCGAGTTTTTCATAAGCCACAGCAGGCTGAACAAGAACACCCATATCGGCGAGCTTGTTAACATTATAGCGCACAGTAGACTCTGGAATTTTGTTCATGCGTGAAATCAGCGAATAGTTAGTTGGGCCAACTTTTGCTATTGCATCTACTATTTTGGAAACTGTTGTCCGCATAATGCCGCCTATTCCTATTAGGATGATTGGTTTTTCCTCTTTAAAGTTTATCGGAATTTCCCACAATATTTCGCCGAAGACCTTGCATAAAAAATAGAGGCCTGGAGAAGAATCGCTAAATCCTAGGCTTCCTTCACGCTGAACCAGTTTCTGAAAAGTTCAGGAGACGGGCTTCCGTACCATTTTTCGAAAAGCGTGATTATCTCTTTCGACGTATCTACTCCCGCCAGCTTAGCTTCGTCATCGGAAAGATGATACGGGTTCACCTTCTCTGTTTTGTAAAATTCAATGATCGGGGAGTCGCTCGTTTTTGGCTTAAACCTGTTATAAACAACATAATAGACTCCAAACTTTGGACTCTTTCGATA
>JACPBJ010000162.1 GCA_016180375.1 Nitrososphaerota archaeon
CTCCGACCTGCGTTGAGTTCGCTTTGATATATTCAGATGCTTTAGACGCTTGAACTTAGCAACGCTTAATTGCCAAGACATGCGTAATTCTAAAACAATTTAGATGACTCTGATGCTGAGAAAATACGCTCCAATACTGCTTCTCTTGCTGGTTACAACCTTGTTTTTAGGCTCAATTTCACTTGTCGACGCGCAGAAGAATCAAGGCGATTTTGTAAGTTACTCCTTCAGCTATTCGTCTACGAAGAATTCACAAACGAAGAATGGTGATGGGACATTCAGAGAAGAGATAGTGAAGGATTTCGAAAATGGAACCTTGCGAGTGAAATACTCAGGCACGGCTAATAGTGCTGTCTTCATGCTCGAGAAGAATACTCCCGAAAGCAGGTTTTCTTTTCCATACCTTCCGGAACTTAAGAACGGAACAATGATATTCAAACTCAGAAATGCAACCATAACGCTAGCCATAGCCAGACTTCCTGATGAAACCGTCAACTTTCAAGGCTCTTCATACAGACTTAACGTATCCAAAATTGATGTAACTTACGAAGTAATCAGGGGAGCAAATACCTTTACCGGTAGCGCTAACGGGATTGTAAAGGTCTTCAAGTCAGGCCTGATTTACAGCTTCAATGGTCAGTTCAAGGGTTCCTCAACGGGCGATGTTAACATAGTACTTGCATCAACTAACCTTAACCCCGAAGCCAAAGCAGAACCAAATAATCTATTGATGCAAGCCGCAAATCTAGCTGAAATTGGCAGCCTAGTGAATGGGAATGGAAGACCTGAAGCCAGCACAACATCAGCAACTCAATCTTACATGCTTATTGCCGCGTTAGTGGGGATAGTGGCAGTAATCATTGGTGTTACATACGGAAGGAAGAAGATCACAAGTTCATCAAGGCAGAATGAAAAGCCACTCCATTGGGTAGACTGAAACAAAGATTGCTGAACCGTGAATGAATCCAGAAGTCACCGCAATTAGCGCTTCAAACCTCGTCAAGAACTACAGCAGTACCACTTCAATAGGCCCTGTATCTTTGGCCGTAGAGAAAGGCACGATATTCGGCTTTCTGGGCCCAAACGGAGCAGGCAAGACTACAACCATAAGGATGATTCTGGGGCTTATCAGACCTCAGAGGGGAAACACGCAGATTTTTGGAATCGATCCTCTTATCGACCCGATCAATGCTTTGGAAAAAGTGGGTTATGCGCCAGAACTCCCGAACTTCCAAACCTTCTTCACCGCTGAAGAGCTACTTGACTTTACAGCAAGGATTCATGGTATCAATGGAGCAGAAAGAAACAGAAAGGTCAAGAAACTGCTTGAAATGGTCGGTATATCTGACCATGCGAGGAAGAAGATAGGCAAGTTCAGCAAGGGAATGGTGCAAAGGCTTTCAGTTGCTCAGGCGCTGATCAACGACCCTGAACTCATCATCATGGACGAGCCAACTATAGGCATGGACCCTGTAGCAACAATCTACTTCAGAGATCTCTTCAAGGAGATTCATTCGCAGGGCAAGACAATACTCGTATCATCTCACATGCTTGACGAAGTTCAAAGACTCTGCACCCACATTGGCATGATACATCACGGTAAGATGGTATTTCAGGGAAATATTACGGACATTCTTGCAAGGTTTGGAAAGGGCCTAGCCATAGAAGTCGAACTTGGCCAGATAACTCCGGCACTAGTGGACTATGTGAGAAAACTAGACTACGTTCGGAACCTGCAAGTAGATACGAACAAAATTCTCGTAACGGTCAGAGACGGAGAAGATCTAAGAGCAGAACTTGCCGAGGATATAGTAAAAGCCGGAGGCAAGCTTCTGGGACTCTCGCTAAAGAAAACTACGCTTGAAGATGCGTTCATAGAAACTTTGAGGAGTAATCCCAAAAATGAATGATATTCAGAGGATTCTCACAATTGCGAGGTACGAATGGAGAAGAGCCTTGGCAAGGAGGAAAGTCTTCCTTCTGATAGTACTTACAATAACCGCCGAATTCCTTCCGTTCATAGTTCTTACACAGCTTCCTATTCCTCCAGCCATCAGGATTGTAAATTCGCTGATGTGGCTCGTTGGGACAATATTCCCTCACGCCTTATTTTTACAATTCATAGCTATATTCATTTCAACAGGTGCCACAGCAGAAGAGTACGAGCAGGGAACTGCAGATTCGATACTTTCGAAGCCCATACGAAGAACAGAATACCTCATTGGTAAATTCATCGGCGGCTATTCTCTGTTTGCTTTCACAGCATTCTTAACATCCGCTTTAGCGATGATACTTTCCTACAGCACATTCGGCCCTCAAGAATTTGCAGAGTTTGCACCTGCAATTTACATTTCAATAATCTTCGCATCCTTGGTATTCTTTACAATGGGGTTCATGACAGGAGAGGTCTTCAGAACCTCCAGCCTAGCGTATCTAGTTTCAAGCACCGTCTTCATCGCTTCTCTAATACTCGGCCCCTTCCTCTTACTCGCCTCAAATCTCACGGGAGAGCAGTTCTATCTGGACATAGTCAGATGGCTCCCGAACTGGGGCGCATCAAACCTTCCAATGATGGTTGCAAGAGCTCTTTTCCTGCAGAATGTTCGCCTTCCATTTGGATTAGGAGATTTCGGTATTGCTGTCAATGGCACAATACTTCAAGCACTAACATCAATATCGATATACGCAATAGTGCCTATGGTAATAGCATTCCTGCGCTTCCTCAGAAGCGACGTTACAAACAAGAGCAGCACCTAACTACCTCGAATTCAGAATCTTCTCTGATATCTGCCTTAGATTGTCAACAGCTTTGATCATGTCGGGCTGATAGAGTATGCCAGCTCCCGATATCACTACGTCCACTCCTGCTTCTATCACCAAAGGAGCAGTCTCTAAATTAACTCCACCGTCTACGGCAAGCTCGCACTTGTAGCCATGTTTGTCTATCAATGCTCTGGCCTGCTTCATCTTCTCAAGAGGCCCGGCTATGAACTTCTGCCCAGTCTTTCCGGGCACTACCGTCATAATGAGAAGCCTGTCTATTTCATCCAAATAGTCTGTAGCAGCTGATAGCGGAGTATCCGGATTTATCGCCAATCCCACTAGTTTACTGCGATTCCTTACAACATCTATGTAATGCCGTGGATTTACCGCTTCAACGTGAGCAGTAAACATGTCGCCTCCAGCATCTATGTACTGTTGTAATTTCTCAATTGGATGGTTTGTCATCATGTGAACATCCATCGGAAAATCTGAGACTGCACTGATTCTTGCCAGATCTTCTGCGGGGAAAGCGTGAGTGCTCGTAAACGTGCCATCAAGCATGTCAATGTGGAACCATTCTACATTTGCTTTCTCAAGCATCTTGACATCATCGACATACTTCTCTGGCTTTGACGCCAACAATGATGGAGCGATTCTAATCTTCCTTATCATGCACATATCCTCTTAGAACTTTCCGTCTGCCCCAACCTTAGTGTATAATATACTTGATCCTGTTAATAAGCATACTCACTTATTGTTACCATCGATGAAACACGAGAGCACTTTATTTCCTAACAACGCAATACTTCGCTCTCCAACATCATCATAACTAACATTACATCGGGGAAGCAGAGCACCGAAGAACGGTCTTGACAAGGAACAGAAGCATCCAAAATATGTTTTAAACCTTAATAGAATAACGGATGCGTCATTATGATATGGAGCTGCGAAAGTTACAGCGAGCCGGCTATTCTACTCTTGTAGTTTCCCTTCCTCGCTCGTGGATAAAGCAGTCAGGGCTCAAGCACGGCGATATGATATCTATGAGGGATGGAACAGACGGAAGTATTCAACTCTACCCTCGAATAATGAAAGAGGAGCCAAAGCTGACCGCAATAATCGTTGATGCAGAGCAATGTACATCCGAAGGTCTTCTCTCGAGAATAATTACAGGCGCGTATATTGCAGGCTACGATCTCATCAAGGTAGTTTCAAGGAAGGACCTTACAGAAGAGCGCCTTGCAGAAGTCAGAGCGGCAACAGATAGGCTGACAGGAGTGGGGATAGTTGAAAGGAGTTTGAAGCACGTAACAATTCACAGCCTTGTTGAACCTAGAAAGTTCCCTGTAGGTTTTCTGTTGAGAAAATTAACCACTCTTACGCTTTCCATGCACAATTTAGTAATCCGCTCGATTTCCAATCTCTCACCAAGAGGATTAAGCGAAGTCTTCAGCATGGAGGATGAGATCGACAAAATGTACTGGCTAGTCATTAGGCAGCTCGTTCTTGCCGTGAAGGACAAAGAAATAGGCAGAGAAATCGGCATAGATTCACAGACCCAAGTATTGGGCAACAGAACTGTAGCTAACGCGTTGGAACACATTGGCGATGCTCTCTATGTCATTGCAAGTGAGCTGCAGGAAGTATTTCAGAAGTCAGAAACGGTAAAACTGAAGATTACAATGAGGGAGATTTCTGAGTATGCAAAATTCGTTCATGAGATAGCTGAGAATGCGATCAACGCTTTCTTCTCCGAAAATCTCAAGCTCGCAAATGAGGTGATCAGGAGAGAGGAAGAAGCTGAAATGAAAGGCAAAGCACTGTCGGAAAAGATGTCCCTTCAACTGGAGAGAGGCAAAGTCGTAAGCAGGAAGTCAATATCAAAAGCGACTGTAGGGGAAATAGACGTTAACTTCCGCCTCAAAACCATACTCTCGTTGCTTGCTGAAATAGCAAATCATGGAAGGAGCATAGCTGAAGTAACTATTGACAGAACGCTT
>JACPBJ010000163.1 GCA_016180375.1 Nitrososphaerota archaeon
TTACATTCTACTTGCCTGTCGAGAAAATAGGAAATTTTGCATTGGATGTCGTGCTAGCTCTCCTAACCGGCATCGTAATGGCAATATCTCTGTATCAAATCAAACTAGTTGGCACTAGAAAGAATGCAGGTAGCAAAGTTGGCTTAACGGGGATATTTGCTGCCCTAGTCGCTGGGGCTTGTCCATGCTACTATCTTGTCCCATTGCTATCAATAGCTGGGGGGCTAGGGGGTATTTTGGGTGCAGTCGGAATAGCATTTTACGCACTTCAGCTTCCAGTAAAGTTGGCATCATTAGGTCTTTTGGGATTTGTGACTTTTAGTCTCGAGAAGAGCTTGACAGCCGCCTGCAATGTGGGAATAAGAGGCTAGAACAGGAAAACTGCAATGAAAAATAATTCAATTTCCTATACTGCTAACAAGTTTAGGATCGAGGGCATAGCCCGAGGAGTATCGTTATCTACACTGTTTGAGTTCTACACAGATTATAGTCCTGAAGATGTAGAAATAATGCGGAAGCATGGTCAGAAGATGGCCCTCGAACGTGTCTCAAAAAAAGAAGGGGACCACATCATCGTTGATACAACTGCAAGAGTTATGGGTATGACAAAGAATATGAGGTATAATATTACACTCCATCCAGAAGACAATTGGTACGAAATGTTGATTAGAATTGATGGTTTTGTAAAATCACACAGAACTTACCGATTTCTTTCAGTTCCAGAGGGGACTAAGATAATAATCGATGACGAATATCAACCAATTTCAATGCTGACAGGTATGCTGGATCGCTTCGGGATGCTCAAGAAAAGATTGATCGGGGATACTACCAATACCATGAACGCATTCATAGCTGAAGCAGAGGAGAGATTTGCAATGGGGCAAACGCTTGATAAGTCCATTTAAACAAAACAATCAGTTACACAAATCCTCTTTATCGTTCATTAATCTTAAGATTACGATGTTAAGGCGGCTCCTTAAATTTTAAGGGCTAGGCTAAAATATTTTTCTTCCCATATAACTTCAGTGAAAAATTTGAGTCAAATATTCAAGTGTGGCTGTGGTGAAAACTTCGGGACGCAGGCTAAGTTAGCTGTACGCGCTGAAAAGTCTCACAAACGAACTGCGAAGGAATTCAGTTGTAACTGCGGTGCAAAATTCACTACAGAGGCTGAGTTGTTACTGCATAGTGATAGGTATCACACTAGGCTAGGTTGTTCCTGTTAAGGAACGGCAAGCACGATCAACTCCTGAAAAATACAATGCAATGTCTGTGGAAAAAGCTATCCTAGTTAAGGGGTGGGTTGCTTGGCAGACTTGACGCTTGGCATTGCACTTGCAGGAGGGATTCTATCTTTTTTCTCTCCATGTGTGCTCCCTCTTATTCCCGGGTACTTGGCGTATCTGTCGGGAGCTCCACTGGAAGGGCCGCACTCTGATGGACAGGGAGTAGCTCAAAAGGCCAGATCGAGGATCTTTCTGAATTCAGTTCTTTTTACTACAGGATTTTCGAGTGTTTTCATTTTTCTGGGTCTGCTTCTCGCAGGGGTCTTTGGTGTGTTTGGACCAGACTCTCAGATATGGCTATCGAGGGTTGGCGGGAGCGTGATAATCATCTTTGGCCTTCATACACTCGAACTTTTGGAAATTCCATTCTTGATGCGGACAAGATCAATTGCCATTCCAATCCGAAATAAAGGATACGTCGGCTCTTTAGCTATGGGCAGCTCGTTTGGACTTGGATGGACCCCTTGTTTTGGGCCCATACTTGCGAGCATTCTTGTTCTTGCCGGTACAGCAGGCTCAGCATCCATCGGGGGAACGCTGCTCGGCCTGTACTCTCTCGGACTTGCTATTCCGTTTCTCCTGACTGGCCTGTTTACTGATAGGCTATCGGTCATAATTGCAAAGAATACGCGTCACCTAAGATGGTTCAACTCCGTTTCTGGCATATTCTTATTAATGCTTGGAGTGATTGTATTCACAAATAGTTTCGCAAGGCTTCTTGCGATAATCCCTGGCCTAGGTGGTTTTGGTTGAAAATTAATAGATCCCTGACCCTGATAGTTGTGTTAGTTGCAACAGTTGGTGCTATACTAGTAATCGAGAACCCCTTTGCGGCTTCGCCAGTGAGCAAGCAAAGCCAGAATTCTGGTCCTCCAATAGGTACAGAGATTGGTTGGCAAGCACCTAACTTCAGACTCGATGCTTTAGATGGAGGGGAATTCTCTCTGAACGGGTTCCGCGGCAAGGTCGTCGTCGTGAATTTCTGGGCAACATGGTGTCCATTCTGCGTGTCTGAAATGCCTGCCTTTGAGAGGCTCAACAAGGAGCTTGGTAATCAAATAGTAATTCTCGGTA
Organism: Nitrososphaerota archaeon; assembly: GCA_016180375.1. Classification (GTDB taxonomy): domain Archaea; phylum Thermoproteota; class Nitrososphaeria; order Nitrososphaerales; family UBA57; genus JACPBJ01. The sequence goes on from JACPBJ010000163.1 coordinate 2,361, forward strand.
TTAACAGGGCGGAGACCGCGGACAAGCAGAGGGAATTCCTCGGAAAGGATCTCACTGTGAAAATCACGTACAAGCTACTACAGGATCCTTCAGACAGGGTTGCCCAAGCTTATGGTGTTAGAGTTATGCCGACAACATTCTTTCTGAACGAAGAAGGCGTAATCGCAAAGAAGAAACTGGGAGAGCTCTCTTTCGATGAAATGAAACAGTTGGTTTCGGAGTCTTCGGTAAAAGCGGGAGGAGGAGAAAACGCGCCTCAAGGACCGCCCGGAAAGGGAGGGCAAAACGTAGCTCCAGCTCCTCCCAAAGAACAAGCAATAGAAGGGGTAAAGATACAAATTACAAATGGAGTGAAGCACATAGTCCCTCTAAATAGGATATTTTCTGGAGGCCCTCCAAAGGATGGCATTCCATCTATAGACAAGCCCAAATTTGTTTCAAAAGATGAGGGTGATAAGTTTCTACGAAGTGAAGATCTAGTTCTTGGCCTATTCTTGAATGAGGAAGCAAGGGCGTACCCGAGGATGGTCCTGGTATGGCATGAGATCGTGAATGATAAGATCAAGGGGAAACCTGTTCTGATTACGTACTGCCCCCTGTGTTACACAGGAGCGGCCTTCGTTAGAGAAATCAACGGAGAAGAAGTTGAGTTTGGGGTCTCAGGGAAACTCTACAACAGCGATCTTGTAATGTACGACAGAAAGACAGATAGCTACTGGAGCCAAGTTCTGGGGCAGGCCATTGTTGGCGAACTTGCTGGTTCGAAACTCCAAAGGATTCATGTTGACACGGTCGAGTGGGGAGCCTGGAAGAAGTTGCATCCCGACACAATGGTTCTGTCAAAAGATACGGGGTTCATCCGACCCTATGGACAGGATCCATATGGAGGTTATTACTCCAGCAGAGATGTAATATTCCCTCTTGAGAATGAGGATGCTAGGCTTCATCCGAAGGCAATAGTATACGGGGTGGAATTCGAGGGAAAAGCCAAAGCCTATCCAGATGCTGAACTTGCGAAGGCAGTTCTTGTCAACGATAATGTTGGAAATAAGCCAATTCTTGTAACGCGAGACTCAACAACAAAGATTGTAAGATTCTTTGAAAGAACTATTGGAGACAATGTCCTAGAATTTGAAACGCGCAATGGAAAGATATTTGACAAGCAGACTGATTCTGCATGGTCTTTTGACGGGCTTGCCGTATCTGGCAAATTAGCAGGCACACAGCTCAATTCAATAATAGCCCCTGCACACTTCTGGTTCGCTTGGGCTGCATTCAAGCCTGGTACGGAAGTATTCCTAATTCCTTAGCCGAATATGGGCATGTCCAAGACAGAAGGTCCCTGCTTGACGGAAGGCCTCCGGTAAAGAGCCACGACCATGACTAGAGTGCATGTCTGCAATGCCCATAGCAATATGCTCGGCCAGCTTAAGCCGACATCGAGGAATGTCCAAGCCATTGTAGCAATAAGAAGCACTGTTAGAAGTGCAATAGACTTCTTGAGTATAGATTTTATCCCAAGCAGCATCACTCCAGCAACTCCAAGGTAAATTACAATCATTGCTAGAGCAATTACCTGTCCGAATGGTTGAGAACTTCTGTAATAGGTATCCCAGATTGCAACTCTGATCACCGCGAGCCAAAGAACAGTCGCAAGTGATGAACCAATCCCCAATGCCCTCAGCAACTTTTCACCCGCTATGCCTCAGTAATCTCTACAGCCTTGTTGATGTGATGCTCAACCAGTATGACTTTATGCGTAATATCAGCAGAATTCGGATCAGCAACCTTCCAGTTAGGTCCTATGCCAACGTGAGGGGCAGTTTCGACCAGGCACTTGTGCTCTAGATTTTGTCCAGGTTTAACTGACAATACAACCCAGTTTAGCCCACTTTTGTTATAGCAGACAAGCACTCCCCACTTGGCCCCATCGCCGGCTCCCCTGAAGCCAAGATCAGTCGTTGGTTTTGTGTCAATAAACCTCTTCTCTTCAAAGAATGTATCCCTGCACTTCTTGCAGATCCAGATATCGAGAGAACCAGCTATTTTGCCTTCATAATTCAGATTCACTGCGCCGTAAAATACTACATCATGGGGGTCATGTCCGCAATCAGGCAACTGATATCATTAGCCTCCATCATCTATGGGGTTAATTCCTTTTCCCTTGCAAAAGGGGTTTTTATGCGTCTATTGTGCCTAGGTCGGTAGCGCGGGCTAATCTGTAAATTGTGGGTTCAAATCCACTGACTCAACCTTATCTGACAACAGAATTTTTCGCCTTTCTAGGTTCTGGCAATGTATATCGAGGATATGATGGACGTGAACCCCAATGCATTCAGGATCAACTCTACTGTGAAACCCCCAAAAATGTCAAAACCGA
>JACPBJ010000164.1 GCA_016180375.1 Nitrososphaerota archaeon
CTGAAAAGCGTGAGCTGGGGCCTGAAATAATTTAGGCGGGCCCCGACTCGAGGAATCAACTATAGTGTTAATTAATCCCATTTGCTGAACTATGATCTACAATGTTTGGAAAGGATTTTCATATAGTGCTTAAACGCCAAAGAGGAGCGGGTTTCGTAGCTCGGTGCCTGGAACTTCCAGGCTGTCTCAGCGAGGGCAGAACTGAAAAAGAAGCACTTAATATTGAAGATGCTATACGATTGTACCTCAGGGATGTTGAGCGTGAAGCTAAGGAAAAGAAGGCAAAGGTTATTCAGGTTACGGCATAGTTGTCAAAGACAACGAAGCTTCCGAGCATCTCTTGGAGAGATGTTATCAAAGCCCTGAAGAAGAAAGGTTATCACCCGACGGATCAGAGTGGTAGTCACATTGTACTTCGGCATATAGATGGTAGAAGAATTACCATTCCAAGGCACGACCCGATAGGAAAAGGACTTCTTATGGAGATAATTGCTGAAGCGGAATCACTCGTGAAGAGTTTTTAGATTTACTATAGCTCCGAACTGTCTGGACTGGAGATCATAGCGGGCCCCCGGGATTCGTACCCGGTAAAGTGACAAGAAAACGCACTAATATAGCTCAACCTAGCGTGTGGGTTCGCGGGCCCGTAGCTCAGACAGGTAGAGCACCGGGCTTTTAGCTGACGGAAGAGACCCGGGGGTCAGAGTTATCTCCTCCAAGCGGGTCCGAATCGCCAAAGCGGAAGTCCCGCCGGGCCCGCTTTATACTGGCTTTCCCCTCCAATTAGTCCTTGCGAATAGGTACATCGATTAGGACAAGTTTTGTGTATTCGTTAGCTTTGAATTTCAAATTCGATGCATCAGAAATCCTTGCTTGATCGTTATTCCTGAATCTCTGATCATTAATTGTAACATCTCCGCTAGTCAAATACACAAAGACTCCTCTTGATGGATCACTCTTGAATTCGATGCTCTTTCCTTTCTCAACCTCAGCCAAGTATATCGTTGAATCAGCGTGCATCTTTATCGCATCTTTGAATCCTTGCCCAGAGGCTACTGGCAATAGTATGTTTTTACTGAGCAATGAAGAGAAACTCCTTTGTTCATAAGAAGGCTTCAGTCCAATCTGATCTGGATAGATCCAGATTTGGTAGAAGTGTACAGGCTTGTCTCCCCAAGTATATTCCGAATGGGTTATTCCTGTACCTGCGGACATTCTCTGCACGTCCCCTGCCTTGATCACAGTCTTATTCCTCATGCTATCTTGATGAGTAACCTCTCCATCAAGCACTATCGTGACTATCTCCATCTCTTTATGAAAATGCGGAGGGAAACCTGTCTTCGGCTCGACGACATCATCATTGAAGACCCTCAAAGTTCCAAAGTTCAGATTATTTTCATCATAATAGGTATCGAAAGAGAACAGCCAGTAGGTCTTGAGCCAGTCGAAATCTGAGAAATGCCTTTCATCTGCTTTAATCGTTCTGATCATTGATCGCTCAGGAAGTTATACGATGGTAGGTCATTTAAACTAGGTAGTAATTCTATACCTACTAGGTTTGTTAATTGGTACTATTATTATGACCCGTATTAAGCCATAAAGTGAATAATATTTGGAGAGGCAGTCCCTTGTAAAAAGCCTCGGAAGGAATGTCATCGCGCTAGGGCTTGTAAGTTTCTTTTCCGATCTCAGCACGGAAACTATCACGCCAATACTTCCTCTCTTTCTAGTTGGAGTGCTCGGTGCGAGCTACACTACTGTTGGGCTGATTGAAGGGAGCGCTGATTTCCTGATCGGTATGCTCAGGGTTATTTCTGGATGGTACTCCGACAAAATGGAAAGGAGGAAGCCGTTTGTCACGATTGGTTATACTTCAGCAGTATTTGTCAAACCTCTGCTCGCGTTCGCCCAAACTCCTCTTCACGTCTTAGGTCTTCGATTAGCAGAGAGAGCTGGAAAGGGGATACGGGGAGCTCCAAGAGACGCGCTGGTAGCAGATTCTGTTGATAAATCAGTCTTGGGAAGAGCATTCGGCTTTCGCAGTGCTATGGACACCTCTGGGGCTGTGGGAGGAGCACTTCTCAGTCTAGCACTCATCTCCGTATTGGCAGGAAATGCATCGACAGTTTACAGGATGATTTTCATTCTGGCAGCCCTGCCTGCATTGATATCGGCAACGATCGCAATTTTCTTCGTCAGGGAAGTTCGCAAAAGTGATCCTCAACCTATAACTGTAACAAAATCATTTTCGTTGGGGCTACGATCATTCAGCCCTAGGCTGAAGTTCTTTCTCCTTACGGTAAGTTTCTTTTCTTTAGGAAACTTTAGCTTAGCATTTTTCATACTGCGCGCAAGATCGTTGGGAATTCCAGACAACCAAACGATTTTGCTTTTCTTGCTGTTCAATATTGTCTATGCACTAGCAGCGCTGCCCTTCGGGGAGCTTTCAGACAAAATAGGCAGAAGAAAAGTGATTACAATGGGCTTTGCAATCTTCTCTGCAGTCTGCATGGGCTTTGCTTTCTCGACAAGTATTGTTGAAATCGCAATTTCTTTTGCTGCCTACGGCCTCTTTATGGCTACATATGAAGGGGTTCCAAAAGCGTACATTTCGGAAATCTCAAAGCAGGAGTACAAAGCTACAGCCCTTGGAACTGTAGCTACAGTTGCAGCGGTGCTTTCACTTGCATCAAGCTTGATAGGAGGGTTCCTGTGGGATAGTTTTGGGCCTGTGTCAGCATTCACTTATGGGGCTGCCATGGGACTCGTAGCTCTTGCACTATTTGGCGCAGGCAGCAAATTTGTAGAATAAAATAATACCGAATTGCACTCCTGCCGATTACAAGCCCACTAAACCAAAGGTAGATGAAGTAACACAAAAGATTGATTAATTAGCCACAGATTCTCCCACAGAGATTCTGTTTAGAGTTTTCCTAGAAAATCAAGCAACCTTTTCTTACATGAATTAAATCTTTCATCAGGCATCTTTCCAAAAGGACCATGGATGCTGTCGCGGTAACCTTTCGATTCTATGCTATGTTTTATTAAATCGATTCTCTTCTTAACCATGTCACTGCTGCACTCCTCTGAAATTATCTTGATGATTAGATCCCATTCCAAATCCTCGCCTGCAAGCATGAAGACGTCTCTGATATCCTGCTTTCTTGCCGATACAAATTTCATCGCAAACAATAGCTCAGGATCAGCTATCCTCATCTCTATCCTGATAGGATTCGCTCTTCCAACAGTCACCCTCTTTCTAGAATATTTTTCGAACAGTCCCGCCTTAAACACTACTCCGCTCTCTCTATCCAAAACTGAATTCACGAGCAGGTCAAAGGAGACCTTCTCTTTCTCCCTAACATAGCGGATGTAATTGCCGTAGGGCACATCTCCACCTTCCTCCTTGGCATAACCGTCTCTTTTGAGGGCATCTTCAATGGCTTTGGCATTATCCAATATTACTAGATCGCAATCTATCGAAAACCTTGGAGGAACATACGCATTAATAGCATACCCTCCTATCAACACAGCATTCTGCTTTGGAATCTTTTCCAGAGTTTCAAGGACAATCTTCTCTCTTTCCTGTATCATCATACCGCTCTGACAGCCTCTTCCAACACTCGTTTGTCAATATCTGCTTTTGTCTTGACCTTGAACTTCGCCTTCAAGTACGCCAAGGGATACTCGAAATTATCGATATACTTCTCACAATATTCCACCACGGCATGCAAGCTTTCAACAGGCAAGCCATTGTAAACTTCGTAGGATAATCGTCCTTGAGGCTTTAAGATTACAAACTCGCCCAATGATGGCTCTGGCTTGTCGATGTAGACATTGACCCTGTGCTTCCTGAAATACTGCACCCATTTATGCAATTCATTTCTTAATACTTTGATGTAATACGGTGAATGCTCCCAGCTTCGCTGAATGTAACTGTAGTCTGTCCAGATTTCTACAGCACTTGCCTCAGTGTAAGCATACTTCCTTTCTGCTTCCTGCAACAATCTGGGAACCTTGAATTCGACCATCGACCTAAAGATATCATCAACTTTGACGCAGACATACTTGCCCTTTTCAACCCTCCTTATCCATCCAGCCTTCTCCAAGACATGCAATGTCTTCTTGACCATGTTTTGGGAAATGAACCATGCCAAGTAGTCTGAAGGAAAGCTGTCGCTGGCAAAGCGGTTGTACAATATTGCATATGCTTCCTGTGCATATGCTGGCACTGGTTCGGTCATGGTTACTTATTAGGTAACCTGATAATATAAAGGCGATGGTTACTTATTAGGTAACTGATATTCCTGAGTTATTCGACGAAGGTCTATTGTTTCCAATATCCGTAAGTGCGTTTATGAAGAACCACCTAACAAGATTGATTAAAACGAACCGGTGCGGATACACGTCCGCCCTGATAACAGATCCTCTACCAACATTATCATAACATCTCTTGATGTTCTGGTCAGAAAGAATTGCCTGCCGACTGCCTTTGGACATGTATTTGCCTTAGTAACAAGTCGAAAATAAAGAAGGTTTTGAACATGAAGTTAGGTGGGCCCGAAGGGTCTTGATTCCGAAAAGGGTTTGAGTACGCCCATTGGAGGCGGGCTATGGTGCCTCCTCCCCTTTGTTTTTGAATCATTTGTTGATATGAATCAATCGAGTTCGAATCGTGGGTGTTACCACTACATTCAACATGCAAACCAAA
>JACPBJ010000066.1 GCA_016180375.1 Nitrososphaerota archaeon
GATGGCAGTGCTCCTCTGTCGTAAGCACCAAGAAAGGAAAGGTAGGCTTCGTCGGCAGTATCAATTGGAGGAAGAACTATGCCAGAGGTATGGCATTTCGGGCAGCTCAGAAGGTACCTTATGTCGAATAGCCTCTTAATATCGAGTTTGTATTTGCATTTGGGGCAGCGGTACCTTTGGAGCAAATATTACCAAATTTCTATGAGCTTTATGTTATGCATATGGTTTTGTGGAGCTGTCAACGGCTCTCACCTGCTGGCCCTCTTCAGGCTTCTTTATCTCGCCCATAGATTTCTCGATTTCCCTAACGTTCGCATCCAGCCAGTCTCTCAATTCTTTCGCTGCCCTCAAGGAGAGGACCACTTCGGTCTGCATTTCTCTTAACCCTGTGGGAAGTTGTGAAGGGTCTTCTGGATGAACCACTCTATCGACAAAGAAGGTTATGCGGAAATCATATCCGTTGAACCCTCCAACCGCGCCAGTCGCGTAAATCGTGCTGTACTTATCCGAATATCTCATTTTAACCGGGATTTCTCTCCTCTCTGCCATAGTGGTCGCACACCCGACCTAGAATTAGTAATTAAGCGTATTTGGAGAGTGTCTCAGTACTCTGACTTTCTATCGAGTATCCCCAAACGCTTGGCCCTCTTCTCTGCTGCACCGAACCCCAAAAGCCCAGCAACTGTAATTATTATAGCCAAGAGCAAGAGCATCGCCATGTTTGGAAGTATTGCATCCCACACTCCTGAAAGAACCGAAGCCCGGACAGCCCTGATGTAATACGTTATGGGAAGAGCGGAAGAAAGCAGGTTCAAGGGGCCCGGAAGCATCGATGGAGGGAAAATGACATCTCCAAGCAGAAAAAAGATTCCGCTCACGTATTCGCTCAATGTAAATTGAAGCTTTGTCGAGAGCAGGTTGATGCCTGAAAGAAGAAATCCTAGCGAGATCAAACTGGCAATTCCAAGAAGGACGCTCAAGCCCAGGGCAGGATAATTTACTTTCAAGAGGTCGATCTCCAGCCTTATACCAAGAGCATAAGAAAACACGAAAGTTCCAAGCAGAAGCGTCAGAAGCATGGAAACTGTTGAAGCAAATGCAGCAGAAAGAGCCCTTCCAAGCAGGTACGGACGCAATGAGGCTGGGGTAACATAAAGGCTCCTCAGAGTTTCGTATTTCGATCTCTCTTCATGGATTAGTGAGCCCGTCACCATGGTAATCTGGGATACGTAGATGAAGGAAATCTGTCCGAGAAACAGATACGTGAAGTACTGAGTGCTCATGTTCCCCGCTGCAAAGCTTCCTATCAGAAAGATGAAGCCAACTATCAGAAGCCCTGCAAAAGGACGAAGAAGATAGTATCCTGCAAAGGTCAGAGGGTCAGTCCAGTTAGTCTCTATCTTCCAGCCAAGCCAAGCCGAATACCATGCGGATTTTAGAAAGGGCTTCACTGCCATCTGAGGGTCAGCCTCCCTTCTTTCTTTGCAAGGTTCTCCATGTACGACAGCATCATGCGGGCAAGGAAGAATAGAACTACGCTGAAAACAGCAAGCGCAACTATGTCAAACGCAACCGATTGCAGCCCTTCTCCGAACACAAGAATCCTCCTCATTCCTTCAAGCCCAAAGGTCATCGGAATTAGCGCAGCAGCGAACTGCATAGCAAGTGGGACTACAACATTGCCTCTAACCTGAAAGTAGAAGCCTGAAAGGAAGTAAATCGGCTCCTGCATCAATTCATTCATCTTCCAAGCTTCTCTTCCCCACAGCAGGTATAGCGATGAGAAGAGTATGCCAAGAGAGTATAGCGAGGCAAGCGTAAGGGTGAATATTAACAACAGGGCGATAGGATCTCCAATGCTCAGCGAAACTCCAAAGAGTATGGTTCCAAATAGAAGAATTCCAAATACTCTCAGCCCCATGGTTATTGCGGAGCCCAGAGCCATTCCGAGCAGAATTGCCATCCTAGAAATTGGAGCCACAAGATACATCTCTAAATTGCCGACTTCTTTCTCCCAATAGAACTGCGCGGCCATGTGCCAAAGCATGTTCATCCAGAAGGCTATCATCGCTCCTCCAATGATAACGAAGCCTGTATAGGATGCTGGTGCCCCTAGCGCCCTGTAAAGCAGAACATACCCTCCTATTGAAAAGATAGGGATGATGGTTTCAGCAATCAGCCATACAGGATCGTGCAAAGTGCCCTTTATCCTGACTCTTGCCCTGGCAATGGCTGCCCTGACGTTTATCTGAAAAGCTCCAGCTGGGTTACTCAAAGCCCTTCCCTACCAGCGCAATGTACACATCTTCGAGTGTATGCTCCGACTTTGATAATGTGAGAATCTTCCCTCCCTTGCTGGTGACAGATTGAAGTACACTTTGCAGTGCGCTTTCATCCTTTAGAACAACCTTGAGCTTAATCCTTCCTGTAGAAGGCTCGTCTGCCTGGGAAAAGCCGCTCACCCCTTCAACAGATGATAGAAAACTTGTTCCTCCCTGAATCGGAGGCGTCTCAAGAATTACTATAGATTGAGTGGAAACCATCCTTTTCAGCTCCGCAGGGGTGCCTAGCGCAATTATCCTGCCTCTATCGATTATGGCAATTCTGTCGCATATCTCGTCTGCTTCAACCATATAGTGCGTAGTTATGAGAATGCAACGCCCTGAATCGTCCTTTACCCTGCTGCGAATGATTTCCCTAATCCGTTTGGCAGTTATGACATCGAGCCCCAGAGTCGGCTCATCAAGAAACAGAACCTTCGGATCGTTAATGAAACCTCTAGCGAGGTTTAGCCTCTGCCTGTAGCCTGTGGAGAGCTTATGCGTTCTTGTATTGACATAAACTGTTAGGCCGAATTCATCTATCAGGGAAACTATCTTTTTCCTTGCCTCATCGCCGGGAAGTCCATAAAGCTGAGAAAAGAACCACAAATTCTCTCTAGTCGTTATGCTTCCGTAGCCGGGGGTCTCGCCTCCAGAAACCAAGTTAATGATTCTCCTCACCTTCGGAGCTTCTTCAACGACATCATACCCTCCCACATCAGCATTTGTAACCATTAAAGCAGATCATTAAAACTTAATGCTGTTATAGAATAGGAATTATAGCTCCTTATCGGTTATCTCCTTATGGCCATAATGAGGTGCGCAGATTGCAATTGCAGTCCAAATGAATGCAGGACGAGCTCCTCACCACGAAACTGTCCTAACTGCTCTCTTCCCGAATGTTGCTGCTGGGATGCAATTCACAAGCAATGATCACCTGAACAGGTTCATTGAAGAGGGCCTCACCAACTCCCTAGCCCTTCCATCCCTCTTTGCATACTTGTAACCCCTCACGACTGCTACAGGGATTCTGTCCAACTTTCCCATTACGAGCTCTGCAGATGATGCAATTTCATCTGCTATCGCAACTGTGGTAACCTTCAATGTATTACCGTATCCGTCATCTCTTCCTCTATAATCCAGCATAGGTGAAATTCCAGCGATACCAATTGCGAAGTTCACATGACCCTCCCTGAAAGGTCTTCCAAACGTATCTGTGATTATTACCGCAACATCGACTCCTGCTTTCCTTATGCCCTCTCTAATTCTTCTTGCTGATGCGTCTGGATTCTTTGGAAGCAGAGATATCATCCCCTGATCGATGTTTGAGTGATCAATGCCAGCATTGGCACAAACAAAACCGTGCTTCGTCTCTGCAATGATTACTCCTCTTTCCGCCCTCAAGATCCTCTTGCTTTCCTGCAAGATTGCTTCCACATGTCTAGGGTCTTTCTCAAGACTCGAGGCAAGAGCTTTTGCAAGCTTGGATGGTTTGTAAGAACTCAGCGGTCTAACCCTGCCTTCTGCCTTTGAAACTATCTTCTGTGTAACAACAACGACATCTCCATCCTGAAGCGTTTCGCCCTGCTTCTTCAATGCCCCAAGAATTGCTGGTGCAATGTCCATCCCTTTGGAGATCTCGGGCAGCCCTTTGACGCCAAATAACCTGAGCTCTCCGCCCTTCATTGCGGAGGTGCTTTATTGTCGAGCATAATAACGATTAGTAAATCATTATGGTATCGCTTCGATTGATGAGATCCGTTACCTTGCTCTTGGAAATTGGCTTTATCTGAGAAACAACTTTGCTCTTTGAAATTCCTCTTTCCTCGATATCCTCTTTGACTGCGAATATCTTTCCTTTGAAAAATGAGGCTATGCTCTCCCAAGCCTTCCCTGCAGATATTGCGCCATTGCCTGCTTTTACTTTCTTCCCTTTATCGGAATAGATCACGCCATCTTTTCTCAGCAGAATGGTCAGGTCGAGTTCTGGGTTTATGCCTAAAGCTGACAATACTTCAGGGGTAGAGCTCTCAAGAATGAATACAGTTGGGGTCTCGAATATAGCAAGAACTTTGCGTGGTTGCATGAGTTACTTCTTGACGCCCAAGGCCCTATTCTTAAGCCTGAGATCGCCGCTCCTGCAGCTTCTGCAGCGAACGGCCTCTATTGAGTTCTTTCTTCCGCAGCGCATGCAAATTTTGAAGAATAGTCTCCTCTTCTGCGCCATTTGCTTCTTGACAGCATCAGCGATAGGCATTGTTTCTGAGTCACCAGATTAAGGCTGGTTTTTCAACTTTGCTATGTGCCATTTTAGCTTCAAAGCTCTTTTCTTTATATTGTCTTGTCTAGGACTATCTTGATCATAGATCAACGATTACCTCATCATTGTTACCATTAAAATAATACTTCATGCAGACTCCTCCCCTAGTAGTTTGCATGCAGGGGCACGCCTTCTAGAACATAGAGGACAGTTCAAGATAGGACTTCGAAGAATTTCATCATTTGATACGGATTTTCAAGGACGCAGCTTACAGTAAAGTAATCGCGTATTGCAGGGTTATCCGCTCCTACGCCCATGAGCAAAACTCCTGCCTTCGAAATCTGCTTAACAGCCGAAATCAGGTTCTTCTCTATCTCAGCATACCCAGTCAGGCCCCTACAATACTTAGGCATAGGAAGATGTCTCTCGTATAGTAGCAGTCCTTATCGAAGCTTCCCGATTATCTCGAAGCCTTCAGATTCTGGGAAGGCCTTGAGCGTAGTGGTGCGGGCATTGCCTAGGCTTCCAATAGTTAGAGCAAAGGTAAAGGCTGCTTGATCGTTGGGAAACTCTGTCAAAACTACAAAGTCGTATTGCCCAAATGTGTAATATATTCCGTGCCATTTTCCTCCCGCCTTCTGCACCATCTCCTTGGCTGCAACAGCCCTCTTTGGAGAGTCCTTCACGTTTCTTATCCCTTGGTCAGTCCAATTACCCAGAACAATGTAGTTGGGCATAGTTGTAAGAAATTAGTACGACTATTTAACAGACTAGTTCTAAGGTTCGGAAATTCGAGAAAAGGCTAAAACTTCGTAAGGATAACTAGGGTGGTGCTGCGTAGACACAGCATTCTCGTAGGCTTGTAAGAATTGTAAGCACGTTTTTGTCTACATCGCTATTTTGTCAATATGGCTCATTGCTAGAGCTTCAACAAGATCTCTGGCCGTCACTATGCCTGCCATCCTTCCTCCCTCAATAAGAGGGATCCTCTTTATGCGGTTCTCCGTCATTATTCGTGCCACCTCTCTTCCATCAATGTCAATCGGAGCCGTAATTAACGGCCTAGATGCAAGCTTGCCTACTTCTTCTGTAAGTTTCAGGCCCTTGGCCAAGACATTTACAACATCCCTCTCCGAGAATATGCCGTCTGGTACTCCATTTTTACTCACAATCACGCTCCCTATCCTCTTCTCAAACATCTCCCTGACACCACGCTCCAATCTTGCCTCTGAACCTATCATAATGACTTCCTTTGAGAAGACCCTGCTAATGTCGAGCTGAGCGCCCATTTTGTGAATTGCCTTGACGATGTCGCTGGCTGTAACGATGCCAACCAGTTTGCCCTTCTCCAAGACGACCAGCCTGCTTTTCTTGGACAGAATTCTTTTTGCAGCATGGTGATAAGAGTCCTCTGGTTCTATGGTAACTATTGGTGAGGACATCACTTCCATTAGACTAGTATTCTCTAACGATTTGCCAGGAGCCAGCACTCTATTGATAAGATCCCGCTCTGCAAATATGCCAATTGACTTCGTCTTGTCAGTTACAACAACGCTCCCAATATCGTTCTTTGCCATCGTCTTCAAGCACTGTCTTACGCTCTCGGTGTGAAAAGCGGTGACTACATTTCTGCTCATGAAATCCCTAACGGAGTAAACTTCGGATTTCATAGGTAGTAATTGGGTCAGGGGAAATAATAACTCTTGCTTAGTCTTGCAGTATATTCGGAATTTACGTAAAAGCTTCGATGGTTCAGCCAGAATTGTAATGGTTTTTGCGCTCCTGATCCAAAGGATAAGCAAAATGTTACGCCCTTAGATCGGACTCTAAACTCTGGCAAAACCCATTAGTAAAAATTGGCGCCACCGGTCAGATGTGTATCAAATGTGATCCAAGATTTGGACTTGTATCTTCGATGGTTGATTCTTTTGCATAAGACTAATAGGAGAACCCGCTGAAGAATTGGTGATGGATCATGAGCCAGTTTGAAGCTTTACGTCTTAGGCCCGAAATTCTCAGAGCCGTAAACGAGATGGGTTTCAGGGAACTTTTTCCTATACAGGCTCGAGCTATACAACCCCTTTTGGAAGGGAGGGATGTAATAGGGCAAGCCCACACGGGCACTGGGAAAACGGCTGCATACTCCCTACCGATGCTCGACAAGGTAGATACTCGCAAGACAGATGTGCAAGGACTAGTGTTAACGCCGACCCGGGAACTGGCAGTCCAAGTGGCTGGAGAGATAAAGAAGTTTGGCAAATACTTGGGGGTCAGGGTAGCGGCAATTTACGGTGGTCAAGGCATAACTGTGCAGATTAACACCTTCAAGAGACCAGTTCACATAGTAGTTGCAACACCAGGCAGACTGATAGATCACATCAGGAGAAGGATCTTCAACCTCAACTTTGCTAGAATTGTAGTAATGGATGAAGCCGATACTATGCTCGATATGGGTTTCTTGGATGATGTGGAATTCATACTCGCCCGAACTCCTAGGGACAGGCAGACCAGCCTCTTTTCAGCTACGATGCCACCTGAAATCATCTCGCTAGCCCAAAGACATCTAAAGAACCCCGTCAAGGTTCTCCTCAGCGAAAAGGAGTTAGGGCTAGAAGAGATAGACCAAATCTACATGAATGTCCAAAGGGAGCATAAGATCGATACCCTACGCTGGCTCTTGGATCATTTCAAAATAGAGCAGGCAATCATCTTTTGCAACACCAAGGTGATGGTGAGCAATCTAAGTGAAAGACTACAGCGGTATGAATATCCTGCGCTTGCCTTACACGGAGATTTGAGGCAATCACAGAGAGATCTAGCGATGAAACGTTTCAGGGAAGGAGGAAGAATTCTGCTGGTAGCAACAGATGTAGCGGCAAGAGGGATAGATGTTCCCCAAGTAACTCACATAATCAACTATGACATACCACGATACCCGCTACTCTACTTTCACAGGATAGGAAGGACAGCGCGAGCTGGTAGAGCAGGAACTGCGATAACATTAGTGACAGCGATGGAACGCCAAGCTCTGCAACAAATAAGGTCAAAGACGAGAATACCTATCAGAGAAATGTCACATCCATTCGGGTACAGGCCAGCCAAATCTGAGTCGGAGAGGAAGATGAAACACAGTAAGATGAGACCGCCAAAAGAAGATTGGAAGAATAGATCGCGAAGAAATCACAGGCAGCGAAGATTTCACAGAAGAGTTTGACACTGGATTATTCGAGGCAGCATACCAACAATAACGAGTGGAATCAAGGGGTATCGCCATCCCAAGACGCAATCAAGTTCAGATTATCCGCAGGGTCATGGCCGCGAGGATGTGCGATTCTTTGGTGCGAAGCCTGAGAGGTTAACATCAGATGGGTTGATGGACGTTTCTCCCAATCAAGAGAGTGTAAGTGAATCTTCTCATAATTTCCGTGCTTGAAGAACCAGATTTCATCACACTGCTTCCAGCATAGTAATAGAGTAACCTCCCTTCCTATCGGTATCATCTTTTGTCTGATAATACACGTCTTCCATGATTTCCGATTGGAAGTAAGTAGAACTAATGAAGGCGAACAATTTTTCCGCCTTTCTTCCATTCATAGATTTCTCCAACGACCCTTCCTCGAAAGCTAAACGGCATTGTTCAAGCTCGGTCAGCTTTTCTCTCCCGGCCTTTCCATATTCCACGCGGACACAGATGCCTCCTTTTTTCAGCAAACCGCGAAGGTTTCTTGAAACAACCTTGCCTCTTAGTAATGAGTCCAATAACATCTGAGCATCATCTGAAGTCCATGCGTCTTTCGTGTTAGACCTTCGTGAGGCCGCTAGAAACTTAGCTACTTCGGTATCTTCTCCATGCATATAGCCATTTTCATCATAACGTTTTTGATCAGAGTCCCAAAGAATCTGAGGAAAGCAGAAAATTACTACACTGGCCTTTCCTTGTAGCAGGCTAAAATCGGGAAGTTCAGCCCTGATCAATTCCACTTGTCCTGACGAATTTGTGCCTAGGCGCGCCAGCCTCTTTTTGGCAAGTTCTAACATAAGGGCTGACACGTCCATTCCAATGAATTGGCAATTAGGAAAAAGCTCGAGTAGGTGTGGAAGCAGGTTTCCTGGACCACAGGCGTAATCAAGAATAAGGCTAGGGTCGTTTTGTAGGAACGAACGAATGTAGTTTGCTATATTGCTGTACGCATATGCATGAGACCTATTGTCGGTTTGTTGGCCCCACCACCTTCCGATCTTTCCGTCGTATGCTTTGCTCGTGAGTGTTAGCTCTTGAATAAAGTCTATTTCTTCGCATTCCATGAAGACAGATCTCCTATACCCTGATTTTCCTTGGAGAAAAGAGTTCCCTTTCATTGGATGTTTAAATCGTCTCATCAAGGTCGATAGAAATTTCAATATGTTGTGTTCGAGCACGATTCGCTGGTACTGTCTTGTATCACAGTTGCCATGAGTTGGTCGTGAATAGGGCTGAACTATGCCTTGATTGACAGTCAGACAAAATTGGCGCCACCGGTCGGACTTGAACCGACGACCAGCTGGTTTCCATCAGCATGGATAACAGCCTCAGCACCTTGTTCAGCTGCTCTACCACGCTGAGCTACGGTGGCTCGGGTTCAACCGCTATGAAGTTGTAATTTAGAGGTTTCCCTTTGGGTTTTAGGCCCTCCGACCCCTCATCTTTCTTTATATTGCGTCCCTCCTCAGTATGTTTTGTGCAGGGGCACGTGCTATCCCCCTATACGGGAGAGACATGCGTGTGTGCGTACTGTTTGCAAATAGAGCTATCAGTAACCTATTCTAGTGAAGTGCTCTATCAACTAAGGCGTGCATACAAATGGTTATCACCATAGCCATCCCATGAGCGGCGCCATGTATGCAATCTTCTTAACAGGGACTGCAGGCTCGGGAAAATCTCTGCTAACGTCGATATTAGCACCTTGGTATGCAGGAAAGGGTTCTGCTGTAATAACGGTCAACCTTGATCCAGGAGTTGTTTCGCTACCATACACTCCTGATGTTGACATAAGGGATTACATTGACATAAATGAGCTGATGGAGCGTTACCAGCTAGGACCTAATGGCGCGTTAATCCTCTCTGCTGACATGATAGCCACAAAACTTCCCGAAATTCAGGAGCAGATTGATTCGATAAATCCCGACTACGCTATCATAGACACGCCGGGACAGCTGGAGCTGTTTGCCTATAGGGAAAGTGGAGCATACATTGTGAAGAATATATCTGCAGATGCTAAAATGGTTATCTTCCTTTTCGATGCCTCTCTAGTCTCCACTCCGTCAAATCTTGTCTCAGTCGCTTTGCTTGCAGCATCCATCAGACTGCGTCTAGGTGTATCCCAAGTTGCTGTGCTGTCCAAGAAGGATCTCGTAGGGGATGCTTGGAAGAAGATTATGCGATGGTCGTCGAATAGGGCGTATCTGGAGGACGAGCTGAGTAAAGAGGCAGACAGTGAAACCTATCTGCTCTCGAAGAGAATCGTTGCCGATCTTGCTAAAACCGGTCTCACATTTGAACTGATTCCAGTTTCTGCGGTCACCAGCGAAGGTATGGTCGAGCTTTCTGGTTCAATTTCACGTATTCTAAGGGGAGGAGAGGAGGTAGAAGATTAAGCCACCATTTTCTTCCAAAGTTTCGTAAATAATTTCTTTGCAGCCGTTTCTGGGTCCATCCTTTTTCCCACAACAAGCTTAGCTATTCTCTCGAGCTCATCATCATTAACAAGAGCTTTGGAAAATGTTTCAGACATCCTTTCAGTCACAAGTACAGCGAGCTCGGCGCTTATTCGCTCCGTCTGTCTCTTTTCGGCCTGTTTACCTCCAGAGATGAACGTTTTTCTTTTTTCAAGTGCCATAGCAAGTTCTTCTACCCCTTCTCCCGTCTTGGCATTAGTCTTCACGATAGGAGGTTTCCAGCCTTCTTTAGAGATGATGCCACTCATTAGATAGGTAACCATTCTGTCCGCACCTAGTAGATCCGCTTTGTTCACCACAAAAATGTCTCCTATTTCCATCAAACCTGCTTTGAAGATCTGTACTTCATCGCCCAATTGCGGAACTGTCACGACTACAGTTGCATCAGACACCTTGACAATCTCTACTTCAGACTGCCCAGCACCAACAGTTTCTACTATAACAACATCCTTGCCAGAAGCATCCAAGAGCCTTATTGCGTTGCGAGTTGCTTTCGCCAATCCTCCTACGCCGCCTCTCGAAGCCATACTTCTAATGAACACATTAGGATCAAGATTGTGCGACTGCATCCTCACTCTGTCGCCAAGGAGTGCACCGCCAGTAAACGCACTCGAAGGATCGATGGCAAGAACGCCAACCGACTTGCTCTTGTGCCTGTAGTGAGCTATTAGCTTGTCTACAAGGGTACTTTTCCCTGCTCCCGGAGGGCCTGTCACACCAATGACGAAAGCTCTGCCTGTATAGGGGAAGACATTTCTGATAACCTTCGCTGCTCTAGGATCATTATTTTCAATTAGTGTTATTGCTTTTGCAAGAGCTCTATGATCGCCCTTAAGCAGCGAGGAAATTGCCATCCTTCAGATGTTGCCTCAGAGATAGATATTTCAACATTCCCAGAACCTAGTAGGGATGGACTGATTGATAGGCTTGCCAAAACAGAAGTTCATGCCCGCAGAGCTCGAAAAGCATCTAAGCAATTCAGGGTTCAGTACCATTGCGTTAATAGGGTGCAGGGGCACAGGAAGGTTTTTTCCTTGCTGCGAGTATGATGTTTTGGTCGATGCTAAAGAGAAGCAGATTCGTCATGATGTTATAGGTTCAAAATATATTGATCTAATACCCGTTCCACAAAAATCGGCTGCAGAAGAAGCGTTTGACCTTCTACCAATGAAAATAATCCTGGATCACAATATGATACTTTTGGGGCTTCATAGAGACAGTAAGAAAGAGGACGTGATCAAAGACTATGCAATATCTAAAATACTCGAAACCATTTCAGCATTAAAGAAGGCAGAGGACTGCCATCAAGACAAGAATCAAATAGACGCGTCATTTTGGATTCACTCCGCCGCGCTAGAGTTTTCATCCTCCAGTATTGCGCTTTCCAGAGGTGCAGTACATCCAACTCACCTACTCGATGATGTTAGAGACTCAGCCTCCGCTCTCGGCGTATCATATGAAATAATCTCTGACGCAATGAATCTTCAAAGAGCAAGCAGGACCTCCGTAGAGCGAAGACTTGCAGGGATAAACGAAGTAATATTGTCAAGCCTCCAAATTCAGGAAGGCTCCCCTGAGAGCGTCTACGTCTATTCCAAGCAACTTAATGAAAAGATCTCTTGGCTCCTTAAGAACCATGCCATTCTGCAAGCCTACACATTTCTCGGCTATGAATCTGTAAGAATGTTAAAGCACATCTACTACAGGTTTTGCCAAGATGCGGGCATCCCCCTTCATCATAGCAGAATTATCACAGAAATTCTAGACAGAAGCGAAGTGCCTTACAGGCTTTCGCATGAATCGTTTAAGCTGCTCGCCATAGAGAATGAAGCAAACATACTCTCAACCTTGCAGGGTCTTGGGACTCTTGTTGAAGTCGTACGCAGGAAGGCGACTACTGAAAGGCTTAACTAGATATTCTCAAAACCTGACTCAGAATTGAGGGGCGTCATCCTTGCTGGAGGCTTGGGCACTAGGCTTAGGCCGTACACTCTCTTCCTACCGAAACCCATGCTTCCACTAGGCGATAGACCGATTATTGAGCACCTTATAGAGTGGTTGAAGAAGAATGGCATCACCGATCTTACCATTTGTGTAGGCTATTTACGCAAGATAATTGAGGAATACTTTGAAGACGGAAAAGAGCTTGGAGTTTCGATAACGTATGCCAGAGCGAATAGGCCTCTAGGCACTGCAGGGCAGCTAAGGTCTGCGGAATCTCTCATTAAAGATAGATTCGTCTGCCTTTACGGAGATTCGATCATCGATTTCAACCTTAAGGATGCTATTCGCTTCCATGAAAAGAAAAAGGCCCTGGCCACAATGATACTGATGGAATACAAAACTAACCTGAAGTATGGTTTCATCGATCTCGATGGAGAGGGGAGGGTTAAGGAATGGAATGAGAAACCTGAATACAGGGGTTTGATAAATGTGGGGTGCTACATCATGGAGAAGAAGTTTCTGAAATACATTCCTGAAGGAAAGATGTATGGAATGGATGTAGCATTTCGCAATGCTATCGATGCTGGTGAACGGATTTATGGTTATCCGACAAAAGGTGTCTTCATAGACATAGGCGACAGAAAGTCCTACGCCTCAGCCTACGAAAAATATCTGAGCGAGCTTGGTAAGATACTGTGAGCTTAATTGTATTTGAAGATGAACTGACAGAGAACTTCTACCCTCTTACTCTAACGAGGGCAAGCTTTGAGCTCCTCTTAGGCACAGGAACGCTCCTAGATAATTTGCTGCAAAGATTCCAAACAAGTTCAGTGTCAGTTTTCTCAAGGAAGTATCTTGAAGCAATCATCAAAAAGAGAATTCGAAAGCAGAATGTAGGCAGGTTCGATGCTGATGGAGATGTGCTTCTTGTGAATGGCCTCGTCAATCCCTCTTCGAAAGATTTTGGCAAATTGACCAGAAGAGATGGCAGATTCATCGCCTTCTCAGGAGGAAATATCGTCTTGGCACGATTACCCAGACGGGTCTTGAGCAGATTGAATCGGAATGGAAAATTCCCCTTTCTCGATGTTGCGAGAATAAAGGAATATAATAGGTTTGAAGCAAGAGAATCGACACTATATCATTATCCTTGGGAACTTGTTGATGATAACACAAACGCAATCGCAGGTCAAACAAAGGGGCGACCATCTCAGCAGATCGTTAATGAGGGCGTTTTTGTAACCGGGCCCCGAAATAGGTTATTTGTCGCAAGTGATGCGGAGTTTGAAACGCCAGTAGCGATTGATACAAGGAAGGGGCCAGTGATGATTGACAAGAGAACCGAAATTCAGGCCATGAGCAGGCTCGAAGGCCCCTGCTACATTGGCAAAGAAACAAGGGTGAAATCGGCAACTATTGGAGAAGGGACGAGTATTGGGAATACCTGTGTGGTAGGAGGCGAGATAGAGCATTCCATAATCTCAGACTATACGAACAAGGCACATCTAGGCTATCTTGGGCATTCCATCGTTGGCTCATGGGTAAATCTTGGAGCGCAGAGTACAAATTCAAATCTCAAGAATACTTATGGTAAAATCAAGGCGCGCGTAAACGATGAGCAGGTTAACACCTCAAGAACAAAGGTCGGTTGCTATATCGCAGATAATGTTAAGACCGCTATAGGTTCATTAATTCTTGCAGGTAAGAAAATCGGTGTCGGTTCCCACGTCTACGGTCTAGTTGCTGAGGATGTGCCTTCCTTTACAATTTATGCAAAGAGTTTGGGCAAGAAGTCATGTGAGTTGGAACCGGATTCTGCAATAGAGACACAAAGGCGTGTGATGGAAAGGAGAGGAGTCAAGCAGACGAAAGACGATATCGAACTCCTTAAGCACATCTTTCAGAGTACAAGAGCGGAAAGAAATTCTATGGGCATAGTAAGGGGAAAGTTCAGAATTTAACCCAATGGTGAGATGTGCCGAAGATGCTAGAAGAATCAGATCTGGCGAAGATTGACAAATCTGGACTGTATAGAGACTATGAGTCATGGCCTGATTATGCCGAGCAAGCCTCCAGCATAAAGGTCAATCTTCCATCCCCTGATAGAATTGATAACATAATTCTCGTCGGAATGGGCGGTTCTGCGTGCCCCGCTGACATTCTCAGAAGTTGGCTTTCCCCTCAACTAAAAGTCCCCTTGATAGTAGTACGTGATAGCAGATTGCCAAACTTTGTTGGCAAGAACACCTTGGTCATCGGTTCAAGCATTTCTGGCGATACAAGGGAAACAATTACTGCAGCCCGCGATGCGTTTGAAAGGAAGGCCACACTCGCAACGATTTCATCGGGAGGCAAACTTGCGGAGTTTTCTGAAAAACATGGAATTCCTCATACAAGTGCCAAGATGTTACTGGTGCCTCGGTCGAGTCTGCTTTTCGTATTATTTCCAATGATCTCAATTCTTTCAGGGTTGGGGGTAATTTCTGAGCCCAAGTACGAAGTGGATGAAGCCAGAAAGACGTTAGTTAATTTGAAGCAAAGAATCTCGGTCAAAGTTACATTCGAAAGAAACCCATCAAAGACCTTGGCTGACAGGCTCCGAGCAGGAATACCTGTAATATTTGCAACGGATCTTCTTGCTGCTGCCGCTACAAGATTCAAAGATTGCCTAAATGAGAATTCAAAAATCCATGCGTTCAGTGATTCACTTCCTGAGATCGCGCATAACGAGATTGAAGCATGGAACACGGACTGGGACGATGTGCTGCGTCCTGTGCTACTTCGCCAGTCAGTTGAAAGCGAAAGTGTCAGGGAGAGATTCAGAGCATTTGAGGAGCTCTTCAGGGCGCGTGAAGTAAATTCGAGTAACATAGTTGCTGAAGGAGAAACCCTCCTCAGTAATATTCTAGGTATGATCTACTTGCTTGACTACACTTCAATATACCTTGCAGTATTCAGAAAAGTAGATCCCACACCGACTCCAAATCTAGATACACTAAAAGCGAAATTGGATGCTAGGCTCAGCTCTATTGATATGCTAATAGGCAAAACCTAGATCACCCCAACAAGCTCTGCAAGCTCCTTCCTTGATGCTCTGCCTAGAACCTCTCCTGTAGTTTCTGGAGGAACATCGTTCAGAAAAACATCCAGTCCTTTTTCGAGACTTCCCCAGTTTCGCATCTTGGGATGCACTTCTATATGCCAGTGGTGCTCGTTACTTTTTTCATTGGTTGAGTGGAATACCATGGTGAATGGGGCGTTACCTAGGGCGGCATTCAGTCCGCCCAGAGTTGAGCGGAGGACTAACGCTAAATCATTGATTTCTCTCTCAGTTGATCTCAGGAAACTCGTCTGATGAGTTCGAGGGGAAATCCAGAATTCATGGGAGCTTGTTGGTGCCCATGGAGCGAAGGCTATGTAGTAAGATGTTGAAATCAGTTGTCTCGGCCCTCCCAGTTCCACGCTTACTACTCTGCACATCGGGCAAACGTCAAAATCCTGCCTTGATTTTTCAGCAGTTTGAATCTCTTCTGCGATAATGGGTGGAATTTCAGGAAGAGCAAGAAGCTCAAGATTTGGGTGGGATGTTACAGCGCCTGCGCAGTGACCATACCTTGCAAAAAGCAACACATAGTTGATCTCCTTATTGCTGTACATGGTCTTCGTGTTTTCTTGAGCCAATGTAAGTACCTTAGCGATCGTTTCAACTGCAAGTTTCTGGAACAAATCACCGTGTTTCGCGCTTGCTATTAGCGCTAGATGGTTATTGTTTAATTTTTCATCCGCTTCTTCAAAATTCACTGCAAGACCTTGTGGATGATTTGTCGCAACAGGGGAGAAAGGTTTCTTTGCACTTGAAACATGTTCACAGGCAAAGCACTTACCGGAATCTGAAACTTCGTCTTTGTAAAATTCTGTGCCTCTGTTGCCCCTTTCAGTATTTGTTATCACCAGTCGGTTTGTAAAATAATCTCTCCTGAGCTCAGGCACATCGCCACGATTATTCAAGGGGCATTATAGGCTTATAGGTGATAGTAGGTAGATTATAGAATGCGCGCGCCCTGTGCAAAAATAGTCTAGGAGGGCGAGGCAATATAAAGGAAGGAGCTGAAGGCCTCATTTGTCAATAGGACAATAGGAAGAGGCATGACAGGAAACATCTTCGAACTCATTGCTGTCGGCAACGAACTGCTCATAGGTAAAACCCTTAACACAAACATTCACTGGATCGCAGGGGAGGTTACCAAGCTGGGCGGTTTTGTAAGAAGGGCTACTGTAGTTAGAGATGATCTGAATGAGATTTCAGATGCTCTTCGAAATGCTCTTCGAAGAAAGAGTGACTGGATAATTGTAACTGGAGGCTTGGGTCCTACTTTTGATGACATGACCCTTCAGGGCGTGGCAATCGCACTAAATAGGAAACTCGTTGTGAACAGCAACGGTCTGAAGTATTTGAAGCGTAGTTATGAAAGGTTTCGAGCTCAGGGAGTTCTGAAGTCTTATGCTTTGACAAAAGAAAGAAAGAAAATGGTTATGATGCCGGAGCGTTCGAAGGCACTTGCTAACTCCGTGGGCACTGCACCCGGCGTAATGGTTCAAGCAGGCAAGAGCTTGGTCATCTGCCTGCCAGGCGTTCCCGCTGAAATGGAGGCGATAATGGAAGAATCGGTAATACCTGAGATTAGCAAGAAGATCGGCTTGCATTACTTCTGCGAAGGCATCCTTGAGGTTTCAAACGTCATTGAATCAAATATTGCTCCGTTCATCAGAGAAGTTATGGCTTCTAACCCCTCAGCCTACATAAAGTCCCATCCAAGAGGGATAGTCAAAGGAGCATCAAGGATAGAGCTTAGCATAACAACTACAGCGCCGAACAAGAGTGCCGCCCAGAAAATTATCAAGAAGACGCTCGATCAGATGGAGCAGAAAGTCGAGAAGATTGGAGGAATCATACTCTCAAAGAAGGTATCTTGAAATATTCTCAACAGCGATTAGCTTGGTTTATCCCATTTGCCTTACTTCTTAGAGAGCCACCATTCGAGATATTCGCCGTGCTCTCTTCTCTTCTTTCTCTTCTCATTATCCTGATCTTTCAACCTATATCTTAACTCAGAGACCTGTTCTCTTGTTGCGAAAATACCGCAACCTGTGCATATGAATGTCTTGGCTGAGATATCAAAGAACATCTTGGCTCCGCACTCAGGGCAAAAAGTATCGGGCATGAAAAAATGAGGGTTTTGGTATGCTTAAAAGGTTTGTCAGAAGCGCCAAACGATACGGCTATAAAGAAGATTTTATTTTCCTCCACATGACTAGGATGTCTCCCAGGCTGAAGTCTGTCAGCACAATTCTCCATTAGTTTTTCAGCGTCAATCCTAGCAAATAGCAGAGATGGGTTGTTTGGTTCATCGCATTGCAGTTCTCGATAAAGATAGTTGCCATTCAAAGAAGTGCCAACTAGAGTGCATTAGGTTCTGCCCTGTGAATATGGATGGTAGCGAATGTATCGTTCTTGGCGCTGATGCTAAGGCAATCATTAGCGAAGAGTTGTGCACTGGCTGCGGCATCTGTATCAAGAAGTGCCCCTTTGAGGCAATTACCATTCTAAACATTGCAGAGGAGATAGGAGAGGACAAGATCCACCAGTATGGAGTTAACACCTTCAGGCTTTACAGGCTTCCAACCCCAAGAAAAGGGAGCGTTGTCGGACTCGTAGGAAAGAACGGAGTAGGCAAGACAACAACACTGAACATTCTTTCTGGTATTCTTAAGCCCAATCTAGGCAGATACGAATCGCCGCCGGAATGGGACGATATACTCCAAGAGTTCAGTGGAACAGAGTTGAAGTCGCATCTTGAAAAAATATCTGCAGGTCAGCTTAAAGTTTCATTGAAGCCTCAAGCAGTATACAAAGTTGCTGAGGTGTGGAAAGGTGGTGCAAATGCTCTTCTCAAGAAGGTAGATGAGAGGAACGCGTATTCTGATTTGGTAGATAGCCTCAACCTTAAGGAGTGCATCTCAAAGAACGTATCAGAATTAAGTGGAGGAGAACTTCAGAGGCTAACGGTTGCTGTTGCCGCTTCCAAGGATGCCGACATCTATCTTTTCGATGAGCCATCATCCTATAACGATGTGTATCAGAGGCTTGCGGTCGCCAAAGTCATTCAAGGTCTTGCGGATATGGGCAGGAGCATAATTCTTGTAGAACACGATCTCACCTTCCTTGATTATCTAAGTGAGAACATTCATGTTCTTTATGGCGAGCCGGGAGTTTATGGCATAGTTTCTAGCGTATTACCTGCAAGAACAGGGATCAATGTTCTCTTGGATGGATATCTCCCGACAGAAAATGTGAGGTTCAGGGATCATAAGGTGAACTTTGAGGTCTATGCCCCTATGGGCGAAGAAGTCGAACTTCCCGAGATAGTAAAGTATGAAGGACTAACGAAGAGTTTTCCAGGCTTTATGTTGAAGGTTGAAGCAGGGTCGATTAAGCAAGGACAGGTCATAGGAGTGATTGGAGCAAACGCTCTGGGCAAGACTACGTATCTCAAGATAATCGCAGGCATTGAAAAGTCTGACAGCGGCGAGGTCTTCAGCGGTGCAAAAATCTCCTACAAGCCTCAGTATCTTTCTTCAGATTATGACGGAGATGTCAAGACATTCCTCTGGAGTGTGGCGGGAGACAAGGTCAACGACCCTGCATTTCAGTCATCGTTAATTGAGCCTCTAGGCATGCACAAGCTCTTCGAAAAGAATGTCAGAACCTTGAGCGGAGGAGAACTTCAGAAAGTTGCGATTTTGAGCTGTTTGATGAGGGATGCTGACATTTATGCGCTTGACGAACCATCTGCCTTTATTGATGTTGAAGACAGGCTGACATTTGCCCGGGCCATTCAGAAGTTTGTGAAGTCTCAAGGCAAAACGGCTTTAATAGTGGACCATGACATTCAGATGGTAGACATAATCTCTGATTCCCTCATGATCTTTACAGGCGCTTCTGGAGAGTCAGGCTTCGCATCTCCTCCTCAGACAAAAGAGCAAGGGATGAACAGTTTCCTAAAGTCGCTCGGAATCACGTACCGTAGAGACATCGAAACTGGCAGACCAAGGGTAAACAAGCCTAGCAGCAAACTAGATAGAGAGCAGAAGGATGCGGGAAGATATTATTACCTTGCGAAAATATCAGAGCAAGCACAGGCTTGAAACTCGTTGGCAAGGACATTGAAAGAAGCTCTATCCAATGTTCTCTCCGCTAAAGAACTCTCAAATCTCTACTCAAGCTTCGACACCATCGGCGACATAATAGTAATCAAAGTCCCAGATGCTTTACAGCAGAGGAAGAGGCTGATAGGGCAAGCGATTCTGGAGAATCTCAAACCTGTAAAAGTAGTTCTGATGCAGAAAGGGCCTGTCTCTGGCGAATTTCGAATACGCGAACTCGAGCATTTAGCAGGAGAGAACAGAACTACAACCATTTACAAAGAACACGGATGTAGTTTCTTGGTTGATGTAGCGAAGGCCTATTTCTCCCCAAGGCTTTCAACTGAAAGGCTCAGAATTGCAAATCTCGTCAAACCTAATGAGAGAGTGCTCAACATGTTCGCAGGTGTAGGGGCATTCTCAATAATTATAGCCAAGGCTCAGCCAGAATGCAAGGTTGTAAGCATAGATGTAAATCCCGAGGCGTTCAGATTTGCAGTTCAAAACGCTAGAATCAACAAGGTTGCTGGCAGAGTAAACACGATTCTTGGCGATGCTCGTGAAATTATCAAGAGTAGCGATTTAGGTAAATTCACTAGGGTTCTCATGCCCCTTCCCGAAAGCGCTTCAGAGTACTTGGATGATGCTATTTTTGCAGTGGAGCCCTCTGGCGGGTGGATGCATTATTACACGCATATGCACTCCGAAAACGAAGACGAGGCTACAGAGCAGGTCGAGTCAGATTTGCGCGCTAGGCTAAACACAAATCACGAGATCAATTTGGTTAAGGTTGTGAGGGAAGTGGGTCCCAGATGGTTCCAAGTTGTTGCTGATATCCATCTTACTTAACTTACAGCACCCTCTGATTGGTTCTGATAGCCCTGCAGGCTAGAGGCAAACGGATAGTTAATTACTATCTTCTACATTTACTCTCATGTTTTGAGTTTATATTGCAAACAAGGAAAAATTCCTAGACAGAGGCTTAGCAGACCCCGAGGAAGTATCAGAATCATATTTATCGCAACCAACTTATTATCAAGGCGCCGTAATCCTTCGGGTGGTAGACGGTCATGATAATTGAAAATCCTGCTTTCAAGAACAATGAACGTATCCCCTCCAAATCCCCGTGTGACGGTGATGATATGTCCCCTGAACTTGGATGGAATAGGGCTCCAAAGGAATCCAAAACATTCGCGCTCGTAATGGACGATCCTGATGCACCTATGGGCGTCTTTACTCACTGGGTAATCTTCAACATACCTTCTTCTGAGAACGGACTTCCCGAAAATGTACCTACAGATGGAAAGCTTCCCAATGGTAGTGTTCAAGGAAGAACCGACTTCGGCAGAATTGGGTATGGAGGCCCTTGTCCACCTTCAGGCGTACACAGATATAGGTTCCGCATTTACGCCCTGAATACGAGCCTAAACCTGCCTGTTGGCACTACCAAACAACAAGTGCTCAAAGCGATACAAGGCCATGTACTAGCAGATGCTGAACTGATAGGGCTCTACAGCAGGCGGTAATAAGCATGGAAGAGAAGATCGTCGGGAAGACAAAGCACGGAGAAATTACGATTGATCAATTAGCGCAGATTCAGCCTGGCATGGCCAGGTTAATGGATGAGATTTCAAGGCGCTTCTACTATCTCTACTACGCTGCGAAAGGAGGAAATTGGCCAATGGCAAAGCATCAGTATAATGAAACTATTGCCATAATGAACATTGTGAAGATAACACGCCCGAAATACGCTCAAGATATGGAGACCTATGAGAAGCATCACCTTTCTCCCCTGTTGGAGGCTATAGAGAAAAAGGACTGGAAGGGTTTCGAAGCATCCTACAAGAAGGCCGTTGAAGGCTCTGATTACTATCATGACAAGTATGATTATTCATTCATAAGATTCGTCCTTCCATCGAAGCCACCCGAGCACATGTACTTGGGATCTCCAGAAAAATTCTCGAGGAAGAAATAATCGACGAACAAAAGGCGCCTTTTCAGACACATTAATTTAGTCGCTATAATATCTTCTGAAGTGCAATGCCAGAAAACACCAAATTCACAGTCTGTCCCAGATGTGGAAGCCGAGCCGTAGTGAAATCAACAGAGAATCCAATTCGAAATGTCATTCGAGACCACATCAAGTGCCCGAACTGCAAGTTTGAGCAGGTCGTAGAGAGAGCTCCAGATGTGACACTGGCGGACTGGCTGAAGGCTGAGAAATAGTAACTAGACAAGCAAGTTAGTAAAAAATGACTTCCCGACTTTAGAGCCTCTTAACATGACTGCCCCTTAATGTCGGATAACGTAGAGCTAAAGATTCTAGAGCAATTAGCTGCAACCATAGATGACATCAATACAGGCCTGGAACCCAATATACTCTCAAGCTGGTACAATGTCATAGCGGAGAATGCCGCGCAGCTAGCTCCAGACGAGCTCAAGAGCTCTATCTCTGTAAAGCAGGACCCGGTCCTGTGGATGAAATTTGAATTAAAATGCTCGAAGCGGGCGATTCCTTACGTCATTGAAGCCATTGAAAGCGCGTTGCCAGAAATGCCCTTTGCTACCAGATTGTATTTCCAGAAGGTTGAAGAGATAATTGGGAAAGAGGCAACGAAGCCCGCATCAGTAGCAACTGCGCCATCCTAGCTCTTGGCTACAAGCATCGTAAGCGTAGAACTTACCCCTTTCACCTTCCTAATCTTGTTCATTATTGCATCTTCCATCGCTGCATTAGTGGGGGCACGGACAACAGCTATGATGTCATAGACGCCATAGACTACATCTGCAGCTTCTACGTGCTTGAGGCGCTTCATTGCTTTTACAGTTTCTTCGCCGAAACCCTTGTCACAATTTATCATGACATATGCTTTGGGCATTTCGCACCAAGGTAGGAGGAAGCGATCTAAAAAGGTAGTCGGTAGCTCGTGTTTTTATATTGTGTAAGGCAATTTTTGGAGCATGCTTACTGCAATTTCCTTCCGAGCAAAACCCGGCGGAGAGCGCGAATTCGAACAGATGCTGAATAACCCAGAAGCAGGCCGTAACATAGCAAAAGCGATGGGCGCCATACGCAATACTCTATTCCTGAAGGAAGGGCGTATGTTCCGCATAATGGAATTTCCCGAGGGAGTAAAACCCATGTCTCTCATTGGACTTGCACAGCGCGATCCCAAAGTAAAGGAGTTTCTGCGCAAAATGGGATCCATCATTGAAGATGGGTTCGATGTCGATAATCCCGAGAGTGTTGAAGCGTTTAACAGGCGTAACTCGTTGAACCTGGCTTATGACGTAAAGCTATGAATTAAGCAATTTTTGCTATCCGAGGAGTTAGCAGAGGATACCGCCCATCCCATATCAGAGGATCATGGCTGGGAAGCAATAGTCTTTCGCTCCTCGCTATCTGCTTTACCTTCTGCAACCCCTCGCAAGCTTGCTGAAGGTTCCAGAATGATCCAACCGGTGTCTCTTCAACTATGTTCCTGTACAGGTATGCTATATCGCTACACATGACGACTGTGCCAGAAGCAGACTCAACCGACACGGCTTGTAGGCCCGGTGTATGCCCGCCTACAAGATGCACGTTGATATCATTTGTTATCTTTTCATCCCCATTCACGTAGTGTATCCTTTGTACGCAGGAAAGGTCTTTCAGATCTTCTTGTAGCTGTGGAGGTAGAAGGGCTTTCTCTCTGAGGAACTTCTTCTCGGCGTTATGCTTGGCTTGGGAACGAAATTCATTTTCCTGTATATAGAAATCAGCATTGTCGAAAAGATAAAATCCTGAGAAGTGATTTGAATGAAGATGCGTAATGATAACCTTCTCCACCTTCTTGGCATCGACACCTATCTGCGCTAATAGCGAAACTGGTGACTCGTAGTTCTCAACATTGTTCGTTTGATCAGGAGGTATACCTGTATCAATAACTACCACTTCCTTTGCCCCTTTGATGCACCAAAAATGATAGAAAATTGGCTTGTCCCTTTCTTCATCGCTTCTGTATAGCGGCTGAAGGCCTATTCTATGATACCAGTTTGGAGGGCTCTCGCCCACCTTTAGAATATACACGCTGGTTTTGTCGGGCATACCGTAAGCCTGTAACGATCAGTTTCGCCTGCTAGGATTTCAGTTTCTTTGCAAGAAATGCAAGGGTCCTTTCCCAGGCTAGTTTTGCTGCTTCCGCATTGTATACTTGTGGTCTTGAATCGTTGAAGAAGGCGTGTCCGGCGTTTGGATATGTATACGACTCGAAATCTTTCTTGTTCTCTTTGAGAGCCTGCTCGAACCTGTCAACTTGATCCTGTGGGATTGCCCTGTCATTTCCTCCGAAATGCGCGAGAATTGGAGTAGTTGAAGCGGGTACTAGATCAATTGGGTTTATCGATGCGGTTTCGCTTGGCCTTGCATTGATCGGGAACCCATAGAAAGGCACTCCAGCCGCGAGTTCCTTGCTTCTCAGAGTTGCGATGAGAGACTGGCGTCCTCCCCAGCAGAATCCAGTAATCCCAATCTTGTCACCCTTCACATATGGCTGAGCCTTGAGATATCTTATCGTCGAGTCGATATCACTTTGAATTTCAGTGTCTTTCAGTCTGGACTGTCTGATCTGATTGTCTCTATCATCTTGCCCCGTCCCTCCAACTCTTGAAAGGAAATCAATAGCAACTGCGACATAGCCTTCCCTTGCATATCTTCTGGCAAGATCCCTAAAATGATCTAATAGCCCAGCATTCTCATGGATGATGATCATTGCAGGGAACTTCGCATCAAATTGCGGTCGTGCTTGGTAAGCAGAAATCTCGCCTACTTCGCCACTGAACTTAACAGGGCCTGTGGCTAGTTGATCATCAGTGAACTTGTCGGGTATTGCAGGTTTGGGTGCAGGAGCTGGTTGCTGTGGTGCTGGTGCGGGTACAGGAGCGGGCTGAGGAGCAGGAGCCTGTTGACCTGCAACAATGAAGTTTCTTCGGGAACGTTTACCTTCGGATTTTTCACTTTCGCCCATAATTGCTCACGTGGATCGACAATATATGATTCGATATTTATCCCTTACAAATCGGTAGGTAAACTTTCGACTGATAGGCTAGACTCTTCTGGGAAATTGTTATGCAGGTTAAATAGGACGAATACGCTCAGAACAGCATGTCTATACTGGATTACGGAACCGCGAGGATATGGAACGACGAATTGGTTCATAATAAGCCTCGTATGACTGTGCAGAACTATCTATGGG
>JACPBJ010000165.1 GCA_016180375.1 Nitrososphaerota archaeon
CAAGAACACATCTCTGGGATCCTTAGTGACATCTATGCTTCTGGACTTCACGATAAGAATAAGGTATCCCCTACTTTTCAGATATACCCGACAGTTCTCTATTGCAATTAGCGTCTGATCAGGCTGCGCAATATCTACATAGGCAACATCAACCTTACCAAAAATCATGCCATAAGCTTCTGGTCTTCTCGCATCTGCAACTATTGGAATGATATTCTTCCTCTTCTGTGCAACATTCTCAATGAATTCTCTTGCCACTCTGGCAGCCACTTCAACTCCATAGACTATACCAGAACCTCCAACAATATCTGAAACATGGCTTACGGTTGTGCCAGTAGAAGCACCAATGTAAAGTACCGATGAGCCATCATGAATGGGAAGCGATTCAAGACCTTTAGTAATTGCGGCTGCAAGTTTACTCCTGAACGGGTCCCATATTCTGTATTCTCTTCCTTCTAGAGAGACTGTTCTCTCGCCATAAACTCGATCCCCGGGAACTAGATTTTCTGTGGCAAGTCTTTGCTGGTTGTCAAAAGTTACCCATCTTACTCTGCTCTTACCTTCTTCCACGTCTATCCCTTTTTCTTGACTGAGGCCTTCTCTGAGGCTCCTTCGGTGCCTCCTTGTACTTTGTCTGTATCTCTTCAAGCCTCTTTGCAAATTTCTCTTGTATTCCTTCCTGTTTCTCTCCTCTGAAAGCGTCTACTCTTGCAGCTATCGCAATTTTGCTTGCCAGAGATCTTGCAATCTTTCCCCTTTGCCACTTCGGCGCACCATGAACATGCTCGTGCTGAAAGAGAATTCCATGTTTCGGAGGTCTGGAGCCTGTCTTCAATGCCCTGAATAATGCCTTCTCGGCGCCCAGAACCTGAATAGTGCTTGAACCTGAATAGTGCTTGACGGCAGCTTCGCAATTCTTTCCAGCCCTCCTGCCTTTGCAATCAGTCTGGCTCCAATAGTTTCGCCTGCAACAGTGCTCATATTTGGCGCGATTCTCCTCATCGAACTCTCCACGTATTTCTGGAGTCTCTCCTTCGAATTTGTAAGTTGCACCACTGTTTCTGCCATAAGCGCTATCATTGCTGAATCGTTCTCCGACAGCGAACCTCCCTTCGATTCTTTTGCTGCAATCATTAATGCCTCAGCCTTCTTCTCAGAGAAGTTCAAGCCTGAAATTACCGATTCATCAATTTTTTCGCGTGTTCCAGCTGATGCTATCTTTGCATAGCCTACGGGATCGTCAACAAGACCCGAAAGTTCGGGAAAGTGGAGGCCATACCACTCCTTCAGCCTTGCGGTTGCCAAGTTGAGCGCCTTGTCTATTTCGTCTAGAGCCTGGACTCCCTCCATAACCTGAAGGTCTGGATGGGTTGACAGCTCCCTGATTCTCTGTTTCGATGCTTCGAGTGCGAAGCTTCTTAGAAATTCTCTTGCTTCCATTTCAGAACTGAATATCCTTGCATCCATCAGAATCTGGAATTTCCTGCTTGCCAATTGCGATGCTGTCTGTTGTTCCATCACCAGAGTATCAAAGCCCTTTGAAGAGAAGAGCGCTTGAAGTTGGGCATTTGGCACAGAAAGCGATTTTACTCCTGTTTTGCTCGCCTGCTCAAGAATAGCAGATACTGCTGGGGTAATTTTGCCCTCGCTACATTCATGAAACTCTGTGAACTCTTTCCCTTTCTCAAATCTGGCAGCAAATCTAGGATTCAGTGATTCGTCAAGCAGTACTAGTCCCACTTCTGTAAGGAATACTATTTCGGTCAATGTATGTCGCTTCGTCGATAAGCCTTTAAGCCCTCACCCTAAAAGGTTGCCTAAAGGTTCGCTTGTTGTCGCAAGAACAGATATCGCTTGAAGTAGAGATAGCAGAACTCTCCCTTCGAAATCCCATAATTCTTGCTTCTGGCATTCTTGGTCATTCCGCTGAAATTTTCGAAAGAATATACGAAGGTGGAGCGGCCGCTGTAGTGGGAAAATCAATATCGTTGCTCCCAAGGGATGCTTACAAACCTCCAGCAGTTGTCGAGGTTCGGGGTGGATTTCTCAATGCTATAGGTCTTGGTAATCCAGGCGCTGAAGCTTTCGTGCAGGAATTGAAGAAACTCTCTGCAAAGAAGATACCTGTAATTGCGAGCATGTTCGGTTCCGACCCCGAAGATTTCGTGAAAATGACCAAGATATTGGACTCTGCTGGAGCATCAGCCTTCGAGCTGAACCTTTCATGTCCACATGTAAAAGGCGTCGGGACTGAAGTTGGACAAGATCCAGATCTAGTGACAAAGATAGTCTCCGCAACTAGAAGGAATACTTCGAAGCCCATATTTGCAAAAGTCTCTCCTAGCAGCGAAATTCTGCTTCAGACGGTAAAAGCTGCGGAGGATGCAGGGGCGAGCGGCATAACCGCAACAAACACAATTCGCGCGATGGCTTTAGATGTTGAATCAGGAATGCCTTATCTCTCAAACAGGTATGGCGGACTTTCTGGAGAGGCGCTCCATCCCATCGCGGTAAGATGCGTTTACGAAATTGCCGAACATACAAAAAATCCAATAATTGGCTGCGGAGGAGTGGTTGACTGGGAGAGCGCCGTTGAGTTTATCCTTGCTGGGGCCTCAGCAGTTCAGGTCGGCACGGTTCTAGCTAGTAAATCGATAGGCACAATAGAAGAGATTCTCAATGGAATCAAAGGCTACATGGTAAGAAAAGGGTACAGGAGGATATCAGATTTCGTTGGACTCGCACACTCTGGTAAGTAGGCCAAGAGCTGTAAGAATTACGAAGGTCAGGGATGAGAATGGGCAAGCTAAGAGTCTCTTCTTCCGCGATGAATTTTCATCGAAAGCGTTGCCTGGGAACTTTGTCATCGTATGGCTTCCAGGCATAGAAGAGATGCCCATGAACATTTCCAGAATAGACTCAGAATCTTCTGTCACGGTATGGCCTTACAGTCCGGGAACAAATGCGCTTTGCTCCATGAAGGAAGGAGATACGATATGGTTGAGGGGCCCTTACGGCAACCCTTACAAGATTCTTGGAAATAACAGCCTTCTAATTGGAAGCGGGAGCGGGCTCTCTCCACTTTTAGCCCTTGCAAAGCATATAGCATCGAAGAAACTCTCAGCTACTTTCATACTGCATGCAAAGACAGAGCAGGGACTAATTTTTCACAATGAACTGGCAAAGACATGCGAGGTTGTGACAGCTACAACGGATGGGAGCAAGGGTAGAAAGGGTAAGGCTTCATATGTTGCTAATGGTTTGATAGCAAATGGAAAGTTTGACGTTGTTTATGCAGGGTTAGGGGAAATCGAGCTTAGGATGATATTCGAAACTGCTGAAGCAAGGAAAATGCCAGTTCAATTTGGTCTTGAAAGACCAATGCTTTGTGGGGTAGGTCTATGTGGCAGCTGTTCCATTGGCAAATATTTGGTTTGCAGAGATGGCCCTGTTCTGAACTCTGAGCAGATAAGAGAATGTTTCGCTGAGTTAGGAGTCTTCAGAAGAACAAAGTCAGGCGCCATCGTGCCTGTAAAAGATTACTGAAGATTTTTAAGCAAGAGAACAGCTGAAGAGGATAGAGAATATGCCGACCCATGGCTCAATGACAAAGGCCGGAAAGGTTAGAGGCCAGACTCCTAAGCTTCAAGCAAAGGAAAGGGATTCTCCTGTCCCGAAAGTTAGGATCAGGAGCACTTACATGAAGAGGTACATGCTGAAGAGGAAGCCGGGGCAGAACTGGATGACTCCCATGCGCAGATAATCGCGCCATAAGACCAGTTTACGTGTGCCAGATGCATTAGCGTACATCTCTACCAACGGGTTTGCAAGAGTCACTTAAGCGACAGGATATGCACTAATATATCGTTCTCAGTTAAAGGTCTGCTGGAAATTGGACATCAGGCTTTTTGCAATTGGAGTAGTACTCATGATTGCAGGAGTGTCTTTATCCTACTATTCCTCAGCAACAGTCGTATCTGATGCTAGAGTACTAGATGCTCACTCTGCGCTTACATACACGCGTGAGCTTCAGAACCTACCCTTTGGCAGTAAGATTCTAAAAATCAACGTAGCCATAGAAGAAGGAACCGCAAGTTTCTATTTGCTTGATACTGTGAACTTGAAACTCTACCAGGCATACAAGCCATTTCAGTACCTTGTTGGAAGGGAGAACATGAATGGGCGCTTCTCTAAAGACATAACGCCCACAAACAATACAATCCATTTCATAATTGACAACAACAAAGGCGACAAAAAGGTGAACGTTGGAATCACGGCAATTGTGGAGTACGGCATTGGTGGTGGAGGAGCCGTAGTCGGCATAATCGGACTGGGCTTCAGCTATTTCGGATTATCATCACGAGGAAAACGCAAGGTAAAGAGATAGGATAGACTTTTTAGCATAATCGAATTCCGAGGAATAAGCGATGCTAGTCCAGAGTGGTTTGGAAGATGAAAGGATGCTCTTGGCATGCAGGGAGGTAGCATCCATTCTGATCGAGCAGAAAGGCTTGTCAAAGTCGCAGTTTGAGAAGATTCGAAGAGACGCATGCTTGAAGTATTCTCTTTCCAAAATGCCCGGAAACGCGCTAATACTCCAGCAAGTTCCTCCAGAACATAAAGAAAGAATTCGGCACATCCTCATGATAAAGCCAGTCAGAACTGCCTCTGGCGTTGCAGTCGTAGCGATCATGACTCAGCCACATCCATGCCCTCATGGCGTTTGTGTCTACTGTCCTGGCGGTGTGAGAAACGGCTCTCCCCAAGCATACACTGGTCATGAACCTGCAGCATTGAGGGGAAAGCAGAATGACTATGATTCCTACAAACAGGTAATCTCAAGGCTGGGGCAGCTAAGATCAGCAGGCCATAAGCTCAGCAAGGCTGAGATCATAATAATGGGAGGCACATTCCTCAGCACATCTCCTGACTATCAAACAGGTTTCGTCAAAGGGGCTCTTGACGCGCTCAACGGGAAAGATTCTCCAAGTTTGGAAGAAGCGAAGCTGACTGCGGAAAAGGCCGAGATAAGGAACGTCGGCATAACAATTGAGACTCGCCCTGACTGGTGCAAGGAGAAGCAAGTTGATGTGATGCTGAGTTATGGAGCAACTAGGGTAGAGATTGGAGTTCAGATTCTTGATGATGAAATTTATCGCATAATGAGGAGGGGTCATACTGTAGATGATGTCGTTGAGTCATTTAGAATTGCGAAGGATTCAGCATACAAAATCGTAGCGCACATGATGCCTGGACTTCCAGGTTCAAATCCAGAGAAAGACATTGAATCGATAAAGCAGCTCTTCGAAGATGAACGCTTTCGCCCCGATATGCTGAAGATTTACCCCACGCTACTAATCGAGTCTGCAGATCTTTACAAATGGTGGCTATGCGATGAAAATTGCTTTACTATTATTGATGGGGATATCAAAAAAGATTTTCAAATATTTAAAGGATTTAGTAAAAGTTGGGAATTTAATAGTCCGAA
>JACPBJ010000166.1 GCA_016180375.1 Nitrososphaerota archaeon
AATAAAAATGGCGAAAAGCCATAACAGCGCCAGGACTTTAAATAACTGATCACCATCCGAGATAATTATAAGAAAGATGCCTATTATAATAATAAAGCCGTCGTAGCTGAATCTGGCCTTGTCGGCATCATCCAAACGGAGCCACATACCGAATTCATCAAAAGCTAAACCCAGACCAAAGCCATGGAGCAGGGCTATAAGATATTTTGCCCTCGGTCCGCTAAATATCAGGGCCAGATATCCGGCTACTGCTAAAATAAAAAAACCGTAGGTAAAGTGGTGAACCTGGAGGCCAAACCAAGGTAATAGAAGAGAAGGTGGTAGTGAATAGACTACCGGAACCTGGAGAAGAAGCTGCACCAGCGAAGATAGAGAGAAGGTATACAGCATTCATAATTTACAATAATATCGAATACCAAATTGTACTCTATGCATACACCACCATATCATAGAACAGGGTTCACTGAATAGATTATTCTCCATTAATAAGTTGCGAGTTAGGCGGCGTGCACGTTGTATATGTGGACTGGAACACAACTAATGCTAATAATCCCCATGCAGACATCAAATACGTCAATTCAGCAAACTGCAACAGACTGAATACTACATGTACTTGGAGCACTCCGATAATCATAAACAGAGACAATACGAACAGAGACCAATGGGAATCAGCGATACATGTATCAAATATTACAAGCTCGACAAATCCTAGAGGGACTGTACATGTTACTGCTCTTGATAAGAGGGATGATTCTACAAATCAGAAATGGAAGGCGTATCATTATTACTGCAAGTCTGGCGCGGTATTAAGTTGCACTACCACGGCTGAGTGGACTAACGAAGCAGTCAGCGATGTGCAAATAGACAATCAAGGTGAAGCCCAGATTGGAGACTATCATGGCCTTGCTAACACAAAAACCAAGGAGGCTTATACAGTATGGACGGATAGTCGAAATCTTGCGAGCAATAAATTCGACATCTACGGAGACTGGGAGTATAGATAGGTGTTCTAGAGTGAGAACGATGGATCCTTTTATTGAAGCAATGACCATTGGAGGTAATGCATGATGATTACTAAGG
Organism: Nitrososphaerota archaeon; assembly: GCA_016180375.1. GTDB lineage: Archaea > Thermoproteota > Nitrososphaeria > Nitrososphaerales > UBA57 > JACPBJ01. Next base: position 1,081 of record JACPBJ010000166.1, read on the forward strand.
GTGTTGCAGCCGCACTTGCACTAATTCTAGCCCTAGCGTCGCTACAACCATGCCTAGAGGAGTTCGCATAGCATGTCCCGATAATCCAATACTCGGGAAGAGCAGCTTCTTCATTCCTAAAGATAAAGGATTACTAAACCGAATTTTCCTCTAGAATCGTCTAGCCAGCATTCTCAATAAGAGGATCAGCATGACTCCAGGTATCATCCTTGCTGGGGCCTCTCCCAAGATTCTCCCTAAGCTCAGACGCTTTGGAGTTTCTTGTTGTGCATTCTTTTTCATTTTAGCTTGAGCCTCGGTAGCAATTCTAACTTTCTTTAGATTGTAATACAAAGAGAACTTCTCTTTATGCACCAGACGGCTTTTGATGACTACACTTTCCCCTGTTCTGACTCTTACCCTCTCCCACAGCTCGGGATCTTCTGCATAGTGATAGTCAGGGTTGAACTTTTCCGGCAGCAAATCTTCCCTGCGAAAGAATCTCGGTATGCCCTCTATGCTTTGCGCGTAAAGAGTTCTTATGAAATAATAGCATTCTTGCAAATAGGATTTGGGCTTTTGAAAGACTTCGGGTATGGTAACCGCATTGTAGCCCTCATTTACTTTTTGCAAGCACTGCTCGATTACTTCAGGCTCAGCTTCCTGATCTGAATCAATTATGAGAATGTAATCTCCGATTGCTATATCGATAGCCAAGTTCTTTTTTGTTGCTTGTTTTATATCACGACATTCGAGTATCTTTGTGAAGTTTGGAAGGGGCTTGCTCTTCACCCACTCTGTTGTATGATCTCCGACTATGAGCCATTCTGATGGCTTAACTGTCTGTTGCTCAAGGCTCTTGGCAAGTTCTGAGAGATTACGTTCTATTTCTTGGCCAGAACCATAGACAGGAGTTATGACTGAGACGCTAAAATCTGATCACCCATCAAATTTTCTCGCATTATGATGTTCTTGTCCATCTGCAAAGAAGCGCAAGGAAACACTGCGGCTTTCGTACCAGTGCCTTGTTCCTTCTTTAGCTCAGCAATTACATCTTCCCATTTTTTAAAGAGCATTACGTCTTCTGGATAATGATCTCTGACATATGACGGATTGACATTAGGAGAAAAGAAGATCAGCTTCCTGCCTTCCAACGGCCCTTTGAAAGTTCCATGCTTGTCCCTGCGTACGTGCTGTCTCATGCCTTTCCCAACTAAACCATGCTCCCCTAGTCCCTCAGGGCACGCGTTGATGATGACTATCGAGCCGCCTCTTTTGACGATCTCTTTTTCTGGGTCTCTGGAAGCCCAGACATTCAACGCGTTGAGTGAGAGAAGGAACCACGTATCTCTAGGGAATGTATTGAAGACTCCTACGTCTACACCGTAAGGCACGTTTGTTGAGTAAACCTTGAGCGCATTTCTGGCAGCCTCTGCAAAAGCTTCTCTGGGACTCCCAGCAAATACGGCGCAAGTCTTCCCTAGAGAATTTGAAAGCGTATTCACGATGAAATGCAGCCCGGCCATTCTTGCCGCTTCGTCGATATCCTCACGCCTTGAATTCCCTGCCACCTGCCCTATCTTTCCCTGAAGAGAAACATTGACGGGCTTATGGTTAACATCTACGGTATCAATGCTGGCGAGCCCGGGCATCACAATTTTTCCTCCGCCGCTGAATCCCGCATAGGGGTGAGGCATAAGGGTGCCAATTCCAATCTTCAGGTCTGCTTGAAGGAATAGCTTGTCAATCTCCACGGGCGTGCCAAAACTTGTCTTGCCGATGAGCACATTGTTCTGGTAGGCGTTGTGGTTGTAAACACGGAACCTCTCCACAATCTCCTTTCCGAGTTTCTTCACCATATCCTCCCGAGTGAGAGGTCGGTGAGTGCCAGCGCTCATGAGAATGTAAATGTTATCATCCTTGATCCCTCCCTGCTTTAGTTCCTCAATAATAGAGGGAAGAACCCTGAATGCTTCAGTCGGTTTCGTAAGATCGTCGACAGCGATACACACACTGCTCTTACTTTTTGCGAGCTCAGATAGGCGAGGGCTGGCTATAGGACTGAGTACTGCCTTTTTAATTTCTTTATCAGAAATCTCCTTGGCATCGTTCATGGCAGCGACGATGATATTCCAATTGGAAGGAAAGTCGATGTATAGCAGTTCGTTGCCGTACCATGACTTCCACGGAACCTCGATGGCATCTTTCGGTTTAACATGGCTCCAGTCCATCTTTTGCATTAGCGTTTCAGCGAGCATGAAGTCTATGTTGCTGTCGATGTTAACCGATCTCTCCTCGGGCATCACGTAAGCCAAGCACTTCTTGCCTTTGAAAGACCTCTCTTCCATGATAACATCCCTTTTCGCAGCGTAAATAGCTCCATTTCTGATGTAGATGGGAGGAAGTTTCTGTCTTGGAAGGTTTTCGACGCCTTCATCTGCATAATCTACAAGCAAATCTTTCACAATCTTCTTCATCCTATACGGGTGTATCGCTCCGACACTGACAACGCTGATAACAGAATCTACCTTGCTGTTGACAAGTTTCTCAAGCGCTTCATCAATATCTTCAGCATTCCTCATCGGAGTCGTTGGCTGTAGCATCACAGCATAATCATACTTCTTCCCCTCCTGCCCTTCACATGCTTTGATAGCATGTACCATTACATCAATTGCCAAAGCATCATCAGTTGCGAGTTCTTTTGGACGAATGAGTGGAGTCTCAGCACCGTATTTCTTGGCGACTTCCAGAATCTCCTTATCGTCTGAAGAAACGATAACCCTGCTGAGCGACTTTGCTCTGAGTGCTTCGACTATTGAATATGCTATCAACGGTCTTCCCAGAAGATTCTTGATATTTTTCTTCGGGATTGACTTTGATCCCCCTCTAGCCGGGATTACTGCAAGTATGCGTTTTTTCAAAAGACCTTCTTCTCCTCCCAGTTATAGACGACTTCCCCATTTACCTTGCTAGCAAATCTGCCTCTGTAATAGTCTCTATTCAGCAGCTCTTCATGTGATAGAGTACGTTTCTCCGAACCAATCATTTGCTGAAACTCAGGCACATTCTTTTTTATGTAATCTTCAAGCTCTCCTTTGCCCATTTTTGAAATTTCTACCAGCTGCTTCAGCTGTTTAGGATTTATGGAGACAGGACCATCCTTTGTCAATGCTTTATCAAGAATGGTGAAATGCCTTTCGATGACCTGAGCGCCGAGATAAATCGCGGCAGCAGAGCCTTTCAAGCCGTCTCTTTTAGCCAGAGTATGATCGCTAAAGCCAACTTCATTTGTAAATTTGCGCAGATAGCTCGTTCTTGCCAGATTCAGCACCCCGAGCGGAGTGGGATAAATTGTGATGCAGTGCAGGAGAGAGAAATTATGCCCAGCAAGAATCTTAGCAGTCGTTTCGATTTCATGATCGTACGTGGCTCCTGTAGAAATGTACAGATGCTGAAATCTCTCTTTTAATTCACGAACCATGGGGAAACTGGCACAGTCATAGCTTGCAACCTTGACCTCTTTGAATCCTAATTCATGTACAAAAGGAATTCTGGCGCGTGCAAATATCGTCGTTAATGGTTTGATGCCAGCCGCCTGACACTCGTCTAGGAAG
>JACPBJ010000167.1 GCA_016180375.1 Nitrososphaerota archaeon
ATGATCATGATAGCCCATAGCATTGTGGATCTCAACACCATGCGATTCTAACGTCACCTTGCCATTTATTACCAATCTTGGAACGGCCACCCATCCTTCTGCTACTTGCCCAATTCCCTTCTTCATGACCCTTATTGGCTCGATTTCGCTTCTGCCATCAGGAGTCGCTCCGAATATCCCAAGGCCTGGACCCTTTGTTGAAACTGGCAACGCTTCAGGTGTAAACGTAAGATCGAATTCGATTCTTGGTTCATTAGTCACTCCTACCAGCCTAAATTCTCTGTCATTTTCAAAGATTACTGCTGAGTTCCCTGCAAGAAAACTTGGCATTATTTGTGATACTCTCATTATGGAACAGTCAATCAGCTCCAGACCTCCCAGCCATTTCCCCTTTGAATCTTGAAAATAGATCAAAGAGCCTCCAGCACCCTTGCTGGAATTGTACGGATTCCCCACTAGAGAGAAGTTCAGAAAGCCAAAGAGATCCTTTATGGGATCATGAAAGATGAAGTGGTACCATTCCTTATAGTCATTGACCGAAGGATCCAGAAATGTTGGAAGATGGAAAGAGTCTAGATACTTCAGGTCATCTTCTCTATGTACGTACATTGCGTTTTACGGACTTGCGAGAGGCTATATCCACTTGAACCTTAGCCACCTTTCTCTTTGCACCTTTCTCCAGAATATCCAGCAGCATGGAAGAGTACTTCTGATTGAGTGTTAGGAGCTCTATGGCCATGGAAAGATTGGTCTTGATGAGTTCTGGAACGCTTTCATTCATCTTCTCTGTCAGTTCTTCCCTGTTCAGCGAGGTGAAATCTTGGCTTAGTTTTACGAACCTCTGCATGATTTGCAGTGAAGTCGTGTAAGAAAGTTCGACGGTCTTCTTCACCTCTTCTCGGAATTCAGGCTCGTTTAACGTGTTGAGAACATTGCTAACGGTGCTCTGTATGACCCTAGGATCGAGAATTGGAAATAGCTCGCTAATGGCCGACAGGGGTTTTCTCATTGGTTCTACCCTTGCTCTTGCTTCTCTACTCAAGGTGCTTAGACTAATTGCTTGTGACTATTTATTCATTTATTTCTTGATACGACGTATTCAACCAGCTGGCGTAAGGCACGTTTCCAAGGCTTATTCGTCATCCAGCCGCACTTTCTGTCAAGCACACGAATGGCATCCTTAGCATATCGATTTGAAAGGTTATCCGCATATGAAATCGAGCCGCATCTGTCCATTAACTCCCGGATATAGGTAATTTCAGGTACTTTCTTCTTGCTCCTCTCCTTTTTCAAGATTGCGGCAATAACTTTCTTCTCAGATGGTAAGCAATTTTCAAGCAAGTGAATCAGCATTACCGTGCGCTTTCCTTCCCAAATGTCTCCATTGATCTCTTTGCCATATTCTTTGAACGTGCTGAGCAGATTGAGAAGATCGTCCCTGATTTGGAAAGCTAAACCCATTTTGGTAGCAAAATCTGTTACAATCGCGAGTTGCTCTGGTGCTGCAAATTCAGATCCTATGGTTACACCAGTTCTGCAAGGACCTATGGTAGTATACCAACAGCTCTTCCTTACGCACATTCCATAGTAGTCCTTCTGAGTCAAATCCACGCGACTCTTCTTCACCCATTCGACATCCATCAATTGTCCTTCTACGGAAAACCTTGCCATCTGGATAAACTCCAGCATTATCTGAAGTGATTTCCTTACGCCGATGAGAGGAAGATTGTCGAGCAGCGCTGAAAGACTGATGACCTTCAAAGCGTCGCCAGCATTTAAGGCAATTTCAAGGCCATGCATCCTGTTGAGAGTCGTCTTCCCTCTTCGAAAATCTGAACCATCCACTATGTCGTCCTTTATCAGAAATGCGTTATGAATTAGCTCTATCGCAGCAGCCGTATTGTAAGCATTTTCGATGTTTCCTCCAACTGCCCCGCAAGCGGCTATGCAGATGGCAGGCCTTAGCATCTTTCCGGTGCGGGTAGGATAATCTCTGAGTATTGGGAAGATGGAGCTTTTCCCAAAACTGTGGTCTAGAAAGGAGTCTATCTTTTGAGAGATATTTTCTTGCAGACTCTCAATGTCAGGTAGTTTGTTTGACGCGCTTAGAAAATCGCTCTGTGGCAATTACCATGCTGTAACTTTGTTCAAATTAAAAGTATGTCCTCTATAGCGGGAAAGGATATACGGCAGCATTGTTACAAATCGCAAGTTGAAAATTGCGATAGTCGGGACTGGTGTAGCCGGTTCCTATCTTCTCAACCAGCTAGGTCGCAACCATAAGGTTACGGGTTTCGAGAGATATCCAAAGGAAAAATATCAATGTGTCTGCGCATGGGGAACTACGAAGGATTACATAAGCGAGTATGCTGAAGCCTGCGATCTGGACTTTGAAAATTATATTCTTCACGAGGGCGACAACATCCTAGTTTCATTTGGCGGAGCAGAGATAGAAAGCCCTCTGTCAGGGTTGGTCGCATTCGATAAGCACAGGTTTCTTGAGGATATGCAACATGGAAGCAAGATCAAATATGGAACCTGGGTGCAAAGCGAAAACGATCTAAAAGGCTATGATATGGTAGTTGACGCAACTGGTCTCAGGACGCTTCTCCCAAAGATACAGGGCCACGAGATACTCATACCCTGCGTTCAGTACAAAGTGAAGTATCAGAACCCTCCATTTGACGATTTCTACATTCAGGTACTAGAGAACATGGGAGGATACCTGTGGTATTTCCCGTTGGGAGGCAAGTGGGCGCACATAGGCGCAGGGGATCTTAACCACAACCATCATAAAGTCATTCAAAACTTCTTTGACCGATACGGAGGGGAGAGGGAGAAGATTGTCGGAAGGCCAGTAAGGTTATGCCCTCCAAAATACTGCCAGCCATTTACATCTGGAAAAGTTGTAGGCGTAGGTGAGAGCATTGGCACAGTCTTTCCATTGCTCGGCGAAGGGATAATCCCAACACTTCAGTGTGGCGAGCTCCTGACCACAAACTTGCATGATTTGGATCAGTATCGCAGGGAGGTACTCGATCATTTTGCCTTTTATGAAACTGCTTACAATTTTCTGGCGCCTCTATTGCGTGGAGAAGTTTCTCTTTTTGAACAAGCAGGGTTGTCTCTTGCCGTATTACTCCATATGTGGGCAAACGAAAGCCGTTACGGAATCAAGCTACAGCTTTCAGGGATGAAGATCGAGCCTTTTTCACTAATGCAACAAGCGATGACAATTGCACGCATGATCACGATCTAGAAGATTTTACTGCATCCTCCAGTTCACCAAATAAGTGCCGAAGATTATCGCCGACCAAAGGTCTGAGCACCGGTGCAGGCAGTATAGACAATATTCCACCAATATTGAAATCAGCACTCACATCAACAGTAGTTCCACCGTCTACACTATCAGAGTAGTTCTCAACTATCGTACTTCCAGCGAGTTCCCCATCAATTATGTGCACTATATGCCTGCTAGGGTTTTCAACTGTATGCCTACTTCTTTGTTTCATTATCGTGCCAAACACCAGAAACTCCTCCTCCGTAATTGCATAGTCTTTCTTCTGCTCAAGTATTTTGACGGAGCGGAATACGTTTGGCAGAGTCTTCTGCAAACTTCCAAAATTAGTGATCGTTCCAAACACTAGTTTTCTTGGTGCGCTGATTTCCTTAGTAAAATTTATACTGATTTGCACTCCGGTTCACGATTCAAATTTTCTCAACCGCATGGATCTCTCAGGATTTACCACTTTATATTCTGAGCATTGATGATACAACATCAGCCATCTTGTCTCTTTTTACAGACGTCTCTTTCCCTGTGGAGAGATCCTTAATCAACAATTCGCCTTGAGCGAATTCGTTAGGAGCTACGAGCACGACAAGTTTGGCTCCTCTAGAAGAAGCAGTTTCGTATTGTTTTCTAAGGCTTCTATCTGCAAAGTCAATTTCGGCTGCTATGTTATTACTTCTGAGCACCTTAACTACAGCATAAGATTCTGTCCTAAGCTTCGGATCTGCAACCGCAACGAAGACAAGTCCGTCAGTCTTTATGGCTGTTCCTCCAGTTTTTTTCATTGCAAGTACTGTTCTTTCAATCCCTCCAGCAACTCCAGTCGCACCTAATTCTGCCCTTCCGTATATTGCAGGAAGGGTATCGTACCTGCCCCCTCCCGCAAGAGCGCCAAGTTTTGAATCAGAGCTGTCGTAAGCCTCGAATACTATGCCCGAATAGTAGTCAAGCCCCCTAACAATTCCAACATTCAATTCAATATTCGACACTCCTCTTGCCTGAAGAAGGTCCCAAATTTTCAAAAGATCCTCTCCTCCAGACACTTTCCTGTCAGCAAGAGCCGGAGAAACCTTATTGGCGTTACCTCTTATCGTCGCAAAAAACATAAACAAAACCATGTCCTCGCTTGCAATGCCTTTCTCCTCGCCTTCCTTCAAGATCTCCTCCTTACTTTTCTTCCCTGATTTGTCAAGTAGCCTGAGCATCTGAATGGTCTTCTCTGAACTTTCTCCTAGCGAGTTTCGAACGAAACTTTCAGCAAGCCTCCTGTCTCCAATTTTTATGATAGCATCCTTCAGCCCCAACTTCCGAAGCAGAAAGGAAGTGAGGTCAATCACTTCTGCATCAGCATCTATGTTCTTAGGACC
>JACPBJ010000107.1 GCA_016180375.1 Nitrososphaerota archaeon
TTTTCATAATGGCGGCATGAAACGCATCCCTCGGCTTTAAGCCGTATGCTTCCATCATGTCCAAAGCCATAAGCGGTATTTCAGGTCCTACTTCAGTTATTCTCAGATTATTTATGGCATATATGCCTTCTATTATCCTCCTCAGCTCCTTATTCATCTCGCTTTTCATAACCACCCACATAACCTCGTCTAAAGTCAAGGCAGATGTTACAGCTTCCTGTGCCCCGTCAATCATCTTTTGAACAAGAATCCTTGCCCGCTCTCCTCTTTCCGTCCAGTCCATATTACAGAATACAAAGAAATTGGCATCCAAATAAATCATTTGAATTCCTCTTCATACAATTTGTCGCCGTATACAAGCTTGGAAACATCAATGCCATACCTTTTTGCCCTCTCGCGCATGTCTTCAACTATATTTTCTACCTTAAGCGGCCTTATAGCTATCTCTTTCTCTTTGACTTCAACTATGGCAAGCCCGTTTCTGCTTAACCCAACGCTTTCCCTGACTACCTTGGGTATAACTACCTGCCCCTTGTCTCCCAGTTTAACCCTGATTATCACTTTTTACCACCTATAAACGCACTTATTACAACTAATATTAATACTTTTCTGTTTCACAGCGGCGAAGCATAACCAAATTCAACAACCAACCAAAAGGTTTAAATAGTTGAACTGATAACACAACTAATTGAACCATATGGTACAACTAATTGAACTATTGGCTGGGCGTAACTTGGCAAAGCTGCTTGTTTTCTTCCTGCAGAACCCTTCGGCAGAGATTAGCCAGGTGCAGGTTTCGCGAAAGGTAGGAATGGCCAAAGCTACGCTTGTGAAGTGGATGAGGCGCCTCGTAAATACCGGCGTGTTGTCAATGAGGACCATAGGCGCGACAAACCTCTATTCCTTGAGAAGGGAAAGCAGCGTTGTCAGGCAGCTGAAAATAGCGCAAAGCCTTTCGCTTCTTTCCGGGTTGAAAAATGTCCTGGGTGGGCATGAGATTAAGGCTTATCTGTATGGCAGCGCTGCAAGGGGTGAGGATGTTGAAAGCAGCGACTTTGACGTGCTTGTTATTGGGGCTGTGAAAAGGGAAACCGTTATTGGAGAGGTAAATAAACTGGCTTCCAGCCTGAAGAAGGGCATAAACCTTTCCATATTTTCCCCTATGGAGTGGTCGGAGATGTCAAGGAAGGATAAGCTTTTTTATGAACGGGCTGAGAAAGACAAGGTGGAGCTGTAAAATGGATATTGAAGGTTGCATAAGGGAGGGTTTCCTTGCGAGGATAAAGCCTGACAGTGAGCTTGTCGCCAAGGAGTTTGCTGAGGCTGACTATGACCTCAAAGCTGCTGAAAAGGCTTGGAAAGATGAGGACTGCAAGTGGTGCATCGTGAAGTCTTAGTACTGCATGTTTCACGCCGCGAGGGCTGTCCTTTTCGGGTTGGGGCTTAGGGAGAAAAGGCACTTCGCAATAGGTGTGGTGCTTGAGGACTTGAACAAGAAAGGGAAACTCGAGTCGTCTTTTGTGAACGACTTTAACGCTGCTGTTTCTGCACGGGAAGGTGCTGATTACCACTACACATACTCCAAAGAGGCAGCACAGCACAGCCTTCCATGGCAAAGGAGTTTCTTTCAAGAATTAAGAAGTTTCCAGCTTCACCATTTTCATCCACTTGACCCTGTCAAAATCACCATCGTCGCTTATTATTTCCCTTACACCCAGGCTTTTCATGACCGCGGCATGGAAAGGGCAGTGAGCGCTGTAAGATAGAAAACAGCAAGCTACGGAAGGCTCCAGCAGGCTCCAGGCTCATGCTTTCTTTGCCTTCCTCTCAGCCAATCCTCCAAGCCACATGGTCACGAGCACAGCCACAGACGTCAAAATCATCGCATACATCACCTTTGCAGCTATGCTGTCCTTCGCAGCAGGATAATAGGCATCAAACACTGCCTGTATCGCGCTGTTCCACGCAAACGCCGCAGCAATCCCGAATGCTGCTGTTGCAAGGGTGGTCATCTTGCTGAGGACTTCCTTGCCAACTTCCCTGCCGGTTTCGGTGGCTGAAGGAAATATTTGCCCATGTATGTGCTCCAGCCTCCTCTCTGCCTTCTTAAGGTTCTTCACAACAGAATGTTTGGTTGGGATGGGCATTTTGTGCGTAACATATTCGAGATATACGACCAACAGACTGAATTCAGTTTACCTGTTTACATGTAGTAAAACCCGGGGGGCCTGAGCAAGTTAAACCTTCAAAGCAATCAGGGTTTTTTATTGTTTCTGTGTGAGGGGGGAACCATTCCCATTTTATCATGGTTCCACATTTTTCATCAAGTCCAGCCCTCTTAACGCATTTGCCTACATTAGACCACCGCTCGCCGACGCAATCAAAAACCGGCTTATCACAGCAGTCAGGAAAACCTGTGCCGCAAGGCTGATATTCAGAACTGCAGATGTTTTCTTTGGTAGAACAAATGCCGTGAACGGCTGGGGGTGTAGTGACGCATTCTGAATTGTCACAGCACGTTTCTCCAAGAACAAGCGGAGTGCAAGCTTCTCCAAACTTCTTGCAGCCAAGTTGAAGTTCTTCAGTACATTGCTTATTATTGCTATTACATATACACGTACCTTGACTTATGCAGGCATTGCCGTATACGTCACAATATAATGATACGCCATCTTGACAGCTGACATATTTTGCCTTTTGATTTTCTGAGTTACAATCAGAATTCCTGTTTTTATCTGGCATATACTTAATTTTGTAGGTTACTGGACATAGGGGTCCAGAAACCTTGCAGCGCCCCACTTCATTGATACAACCGCCCAAATTACTGCAGTCACGATAATACCACTTCGCGCCTGTTCCTTCAGCAACGCATAACAAGGAATATTGTGACTGAGATTGAGAAACAATCTTGAAACTTGCACTTTTTCCAGCATCATGACCGCAAGTAAAAAACGTGTTTACAGCTCCGCAGGATTCAGAAGCAGCGTCCTCAATTATCGCATAACCTGAAGGAATTGCATTCTGCGATGGTGGTGGCTTATTTTCCGGATTGTTGTCTGCCGCTAATCTGTTTGGCGGCTCTGGTTCTCCACAGCTCCCAACAATAAGGTCGGGTATTCCAGGCACGCCGCTGCACTCTATCTGATTGACACCGCTACAAGGCGGCTTTGTTCCTGTTGGTTTCAGATTCCCTGTGTTTTCATCTTTACATTCACTTGCAGGAAATGCAATTGGATTGGGGGTTGTTTGGGTTACGCACTTTCCTGCGCCTGCACAGATTTTGTTGCCTTCACAGTCATCTATTATCCCTTCGCCTTTTCCTGTGCACTTCACATATTTGGTCGGGCTTTTTTCCACGCACATGTTCTTATCTTTTTCTGTGCATTTGCTCTCCGGCTTCGCTGCGTCTCCATCTCCTGTTACCTTGCAGCACACATACTCCTGAGGATTTCCACCTAAATCTTTGCGGTTCTTGCAGTAACTGTCGCCTTCCGTGTATCTTTCTTGGCCTGCCCCGCAAGCTGTCCGGGAGCAGCCAAGCCCATTTCCTTCGCATTTTGTTGGTGACGGCGGCGGAGGTTGAGCGCCTCCGGTCCGTGTACCTCCATCGGGCCCTGAAGGTGATGTTACCAGAGTTCCCGGCGGCACCTTTGCTACATCCGTTTCCTTCTCCGCAGAACCACCTTCAAAGAACTTGTCGTCGCAAGGCACTGCTGTAGGGTATTGTATCCATTTTCCTTTTGCACCGCCGAGAGCGCCCTGGCACTTCTCCCATATCTGCACCTTCTTTTTGCCTGTTTTGTCTGAAGGGTCAGGGGGGCATATCGGCACAAACTTGCCATCCTTCTTGGTTGCTGCGTGGTGGTGCGTGTCAGTGTAGGGGCTGCACTCGCCGCTTCCTGATGAGAACCTGCATGTTTCTCCTGAGGACAGGACAGCTTCCTTCACTTTCCACTCGCCAACGCCTTTCCCGGGCTCTGTTTCCTTGCATTCCATGAACAGCTGGTATGGCTGGTCGTCCTTGCACACTTCTCCTGTCGGAAGCCCCAGCTTCACGTAGTCGCCGTAAAGCAAAGACCTGTAGGTTCCTACGGTGCAGCTCTTCTCCATGCCTTTTGGCAGCTCTATAGTTGTGCCTGCCGCGCCGCAATCCTTGGGGTCATTAACTGCTTTGCCGCCGTTCTCGCAGCAGTATGCAGCAAACACCGGCTTGCCATCCTCGCCTTGGACATTAACATTTGTGTTTCCGCACATGCAGTTCTTCTCTATCTTGGCATTGCCTCCAGCACACTTTTCAAAGGCACCTGTGCCTTTGAACGTGATTTTTCCTTTTGCTGTGAACGGTTGGTTTGTTTTATGCGCTATAGTTATTGTGTTTTCGCCTGACTTTAGCTTTGCTATTCCTATTGCTCCACCGTTCAGGGACACGCCGCACTCAACCTTATTGCCTTTGTCATCGCTGCAGTCAATTTCTGCCTTTAGTTCTTTGACTTTGTCTTCTGGAGTGCAACTCCCGCCATCTGCTGTAAGTTTCAGTTTTAGTTCTATTGGCTGTGCATTTGGCGAACTCGTCAGTATCGGTATCTCTTGTGAGTTTTCCGGCTTTTCATTGC
>JACPBJ010000108.1 GCA_016180375.1 Nitrososphaerota archaeon
CCGACTTACTATATCGTCAAGGGCATACGGGCAAAGATGCGTAGGGACTTCCTGTATTAGTGGTCGAATGTTTTCTGAGGAGGCCCTTGAAAGGTCTAGGGAGTACGTAGAAAGGTTCCTAGAGCATCGCTTTCTGAAGGAGCTCTCTGAAGGTAAACTACCTCTAAAGAAATTCGCCTTCTACATAGAGCAGGACGACATCTTCCTCAAAGACATGGACCAAGCGAGGAAGGCGCTTGCTACTAGGGAAAAATCTGAAAGGTCGAGGAATCTCAACAGTCTCCTCAATTCCGTGTACAGACATGAACTCCGAGCAAGAAGGGATTTGGTTTCTAAAGAGCTGAAGATTAGAGAAGATGCTCAGAGTGCTCCTACAACGCACGCATACACTAGCTATTTGATCAGGCTTGCATACACAGGTTCCTTCGAGGAGGCTTTTGCATCTCTGATACCTTGTCCAAGGCTCTACACCATGATTGGAGATAGGTATTCCGAATGCCCTGCATCTGAGCACAGGGTCTACGGCAAGTGGTTGTCAATTTACACATCGTCAGAAATGAAAAACTGGTCGCGAAAACTCCTGAAAATGCTCGATGGCTTGGCAAGAAAGAACCCCTCCAAGAAAGAGGAGATGATGCAGAGCTATCTGACCTCGTGCAGGTATGAAATCAGATTCTTCGACATGGCCCACAATATGGAAAGCTGGGATTAGCGTTCAAAGAATGCTGGTTTTGCATTAACAACCAAAAATAATCAACAATGTACAAATAATGCCATGTATGCATATATTTTGTCAATATAGTTCTTGTAAGACTAATTTGTATACTTAAGTTGGAAAAAAGGTTATATATTATTATCATAACTATTGTTATAAGGTGAATCTTGGTGCGACCAAGAATACAGCGAACCATAACGGTCCTAGAAACTAGGGGTCAGTTTGGGACCTGCACTTGCGGAGGAAGGGTAATGTATTACAGCGACTCCGGCGTGAAGTGCGAATCCTGCGGGAAACTCTACGGCGTGTGGAGCGTGAGGCTCAAGAAGGTTGAGGAGTACAAGACTCCAATCGGAGAGGGCTCGCTCAGGGATAAGTACGACACCGAAGTGGATCTTCGCTAGAAGGTCCTATAATTTTTCTAGTCTAACGCCACTTGTTCTTTTTAGTGCAGAACAGAGGCGCAGATGAGCCGCATACTGGACACATATAGTCCATATGATCTAGAACGGGCACTTCTTCCATCATCCTGCCGCATTTTGAACATTGAGTTATCTGCACGAGTATTTGGGCCAAATTACAACACCACTAGTGAGTCTAACCTACGCCGTAGTTCATCTCGTTAGCATCTTGGTAAATTTCCCTTAGCTTGTCATAGCATTCATAACACTCGCCCCGTATCTCTATTGAAAAAGCGTTATCCTGATCGCTAAACTTGCTCATGCATACAGGGCAGGTGCAATTCTCCATCGCCATTATCCTTCCCAGACCTAAATACATAATATAAAAAACTTGCTGAACAAACGTGCATTTTGTATTTTTCTTAACCTACTATAGGTTTTATTTATAGTTTTTTGTATATATCACTCAAAAAGCTGAAATTCCCATAAAATGCATAGTAAACCATGGCTGTTAATCAACGTTCTTGGTGTAGATGGTTTCGCCGGGAACTATTAGGGCGCGCCTCAGGATTCCAAAGAAGTGTATTTTGTATTTTGAAGCCAGACTTCTTACAGACGTTTCCTTGAACCCACGCTTGCCAAAGAACTCCACCGTAGCTTGATTCTCATGCTCGATCGAGCATAGCGCCAGAGAGGTGCCTTCTTCCTTGAAGAATTTCAAGGCGTTATCGAGAAGCCTTGAAGCTATCCCCAGCTCTCTGTAAGAAAGATGTGTAGCCAGATAGTAGACTATTCCAATCATCTCTCCTGCGTCGTAGAACCTCAGCTCTGCCATGCCTGCCACTTTACCTGCAACTTCCGCAACGAGTACTCTGTCCGAACTGTCAATCCCTTTCAACCCCTCACGGAGATACCAGCCTTCGAACGATTGTTCAAGAATTTCTTTAACCTGATCCCGGTCACTGGCATTCATATCGCGAACAACTATCTCAGCAGAGACAGGCATTCCATCACGCTCCGAAAAGTTTCTGGGCATTAATGCCAAGCACAAGTTCTTCTTCTTTTCTGTCAATCCCCAACGAACGGATGAACTCTAACGATTTGTCTATTCTGCATACAGGCCAGTCAGAGCCGAAAATAATCTTCCCTTCCACTTTCCCGATGAATGCTATCGCTTGCTTTATCGAATCTCTAAGGCTTTTGATATATTTTGGAGTGTATCTCGTGTCATTGCCGACTACCAAACCCGAGAGGTCTGCCAGCACATTTGGGTTTTTGTAGAGCAATTCAGCCGCGTCCATTATCCAAGGATTTCCGAAATGGCAAAGAACTATCTTCATCCTCCTATGGTCTGTTGCTATTTCATCTATCAGAATTGGGAGGGCGTGTTTCAGCTTGCCTGAAGAAGTGAGCGTATCGCCTGTATGAAAAAGAACCGGCACGCCATATCGTTCGCACAGTTCATAGACTGCTTCGAGAAAGGGTTCGTTGGGGCCGTATTGCATGTAACCAGAGTATATTTTCACGCCTCGAAGATGTTTCTTCTTTAGATGCTCTTCAAGGCTGTTCAAATTCTTGGAATCTGGGTCTATGCTGCCAACGGGAAATATTCTATCATCTCTGCTGGCAATCTTGATCAAATGTTCATTTGTGATTTCGAACCCGCTGATGTAAGACGCGAGCGCGACTACCTTGGATATTCCGTTATCCTCCATCTCTTTTGTAAGCCCATCAAAGGAAAACTCGATGTCATTGTCTTTCGCTATCTTTCTGAATAGCTTAGAATTGAAGCAAACATGCACGTGTGAGTCTATTATCAACTATTCTTCGTGCCTTTAGCCCTCTTTTGTTGCTGATTTGCGCCTTAATCCCAGATACACTACAGGAAGGATCACGAGCAGGAGCGCCAGCTGTGCGAATATAACAATTTGTGGCAACTGCTGTTCTTGAGATGAAGGAGGGTCGACCTTTCCTATAGCTGCAAGGCTTCCTTCGAAATTGCCCTTTTCATACTCAGCAGTAGCCTCTTTGAGCACTGTAAGCATATCTTGATCAGACTTGCGCTCAGCAATGCTTTGGTTGACACTCCTAATACTGTCGTGTGCCTTCTGCGCGAGCGCGCCTCTCTGCGCGGTTGTTGCAGAAACCAAGTACGAAATGGCGGATGTTTTTGTTACTACAAATGAAATGTCATTCTGCGCATCGACGTAGATTGTGTTCCCAGAAATACTGAATGCGGCATCGTCCAGAGTTGCAGTTGCTGGATTTGCGTCCATTACTCTTGCTGGCCCTCTGCCAAATGGAACAGTTTCGTTGATGTAAGTTACTATCATGCCTTCAGAGGGGAGAGTTGAATCAAGACCTCTCTTCAGCCTGACCTCAGCAAGATAGTAAGTGAATGGGCTCGTTCTAACTCTGATGGCTTGAATTCCTTGTGTTCCTATATTTATCGCCGTCAGGTTAACCTGCGCCGTTTCTCCCGGTTTGATGTCTTTTATTCTGCTGTCAGGAATCCAGCCTAGTCTTATCCTGTTCCAAGCAAAGAATGTCGGAGTCTTGTATCTATTGTCGTTGGACATAACGTCCCAAGGGCCAACAAAAACTGACGAGTATCTTCTTTCCCTGAAAAGCCTTGCGTCATAGAGGTCTACTAAGCCTCCAAGATTGTGCCCGAATTCGTGTACGGTAACTATGAATGAATCGTCGGAAGCCCCTATCTGAATCCTATCTATTTTGATGCCGTCATTTGTAGGTATGTCAGGGCCGTAAAGCGTGTATGAAGTGTTGCCAGAAACTGCTCTTCTTGCAGAATGAATTATCACGAACTTGTTATACTTGGAGAAATCGGCATCCCTGTCGGCAAGCATAACCGCTTCAGTTGCGAAAGCTTTGAGGAATTTGAATAGATCGCCGCTCCTGGCATCTACAATTTCCTGCAGAGTTCTGTTAATTGGATACCATCCTACAACGTCTCCTGAAATCCATGTTAGGTTATTCGATACCTGCCTGTAATAGTCGCTGACTCTGTTGAAAATTAGATCCTTGAAATATTCCTTTTCTCTGAATTGAGGAACATCTTTGAGCTCGACAAGAATCACTATGGTTCTCTGCTCGCCTATTACCGCTTGCCTTTCTGTGAATTGTCCTTGAGTTGTTGGTGCTAACGCTGGGAGAAATATCAACAAACCTACAGAAAGTACCAGTAGATGTAGCTTAGAATGCATCTTGGGTTTTGATTTTATGGTTTGATTGCGGCAAAGCACAATTTTAGTGTTTGCTCCCTGCAAGAAACTTGGTTTTCATAAAAATTTGACTGCGACGTGTTCAACTTATATCAGCCATCAAAACGTAGATGCGCCGTAAGCAATGCTCAGACTAGGGATAATCGGATGCGGCGCCATTGGAACATCGATAGCCATGGCAGTAGATCAGGGAAAGATTAGGAACTGCTCTCTCGTAG
>JACPBJ010000109.1 GCA_016180375.1 Nitrososphaerota archaeon
GATTATCTCAAGATTTGCTCCTGCTCGTTCTATGATTCTTGTTCGCTTAACCTCACGGATTTCGATTACTCCACCCTTTCCTGTTGTCTGACTCTCCGCGGTTAGTTGTAAGAGCGTTGCAAGATGCACGGCTTCAGTGCTATTCAATGCGATGGAAGTCGCTGTCGGTGGTTCCAGGTAAATTTCTGTGCATATACCCTTTGCAGTAGGCTTACATTTCTGGAGATATTGAGCATACAGCTCATCATGAGTTTGTATTATTTGTTTGAGTTTTGAATTTGCATTTAACATGGAAATAGGAACACTAATGAGATTTGGATGACCTGATCCTGGATTAAGACGTATTACTCTAATTGAAGCACTGATAAATGTCCCATTAATAATCTGCCTACGTGCTGCTTGCTGAATCGATGCGACCTTTGGAGAATTCTCATTGCTTTTATTGTTCGGAATGTCCGCTTTGACCTCTCCCTTAACAATGTCAGGTTCTGCTTGAGGTTGTTGCTCAACTACCTCCGATATAGCCGTAGGTCTCTCTCTTGCATCTTGATAGAACTGGGGTGCCAGGAAAAATGGTGTCAATAATAGCCCTGAAATGAAGATCAGAGCAACGACGATTTTGGAGACTGTCATGAAAGCCCTCTTCTGCCTAGGAATATGTGTTGAACTTGCTATAAAAGACAGTGGATCCAAAATCAAGTCACCTATCATCTTGATGCCCAGTCTCCGTATACGTCGAACTTGTGACCCGTGAATATTATCTCGGCACTAGAATCAGTCCATACCACGTAGGCTTCCTTGGTAGGTAATGGTGTTGAACCATGATATTCTCCTATCCTAGTTTCTGACAAGCTTTCTATTAGCGCATCGCCGACTGCTGCATTAATCCAATCTGACACTGATGTGCAAACATCAGCCTACACTAAATCAGAAGAACCATGCTACCAGTATCCCAAAGCCTGCAACAGCATAGATGACAGCAATCATCTGTACAAGCCTTCCCTTTAGAAGCAAAGAAGGCACTTTGTATAAAGAGGGGGCCATGGAAATGAACCTGAAATAGCCCGAGAAATACGAATATGCTGGCTGGATCACAGAACCGAGAGCGATGAGCGACAGACTAAACCAGTCTCTATGTTTCTTTCTAGCGGCAAAGTAAATTGAGAAAAGAATGCTTGCAAATACGGCCCAAGCGACAGCCTCATTGAGAATAAGGTTGAAACCTCTTATCTGAAACGTGCCACTCGCGCCAAAGAATCTGTTGTAGAGGAAAGTGGCAAAGGGAATTCCAAGCTGAGGAGGAAGATCGCTTCCAGATGCAAATTGGAGAAAGTGCTCAAGCGTGAACCTTGACACAAGATAATAACCGAAGCCTGCAGTTGCAGCGAGTATTATCATAAGATAGGGTAAGAATTTCTTTCCTTTTGCCAGAGCAAAATATGGTAATGCAAAGATGAAAAAGTCTGGCCTGGATATTACGGCCAATGACAGAAACAGAGCAGATGGAAGGAATTTTTCTTTGCGGAACATCAGCAGCCCGCCAAACATCAAAGCGTAGTAGAGAGGTTCGTTCATGCCTCCATGCACTGATATCAAAAGAATTGGATTGAACGCATAGAAAACCGTCGCAATCGAAAAGCCGTCTATCTTGGCAAGTTGATAGAAGAAAACTAGGCTCAGCGAGAAGGCCAGAATATTGACAATCTCCATGACAATAGCAGTTGCGAAAGGATTTCCTCCAGCTATCAGCGAAACTACTAGGGGGTAGAGAAATGTTGCGTATCTGAATCCAGAGTCTGCAGGAGGATCCTTGAAAGGTGCGAGCGCTATGTTGTAGTAAGATACTCCATCCGTGTTGGCCTGATTTGCGAAATGGAAGACGGTCTTACCAGATAATAGGCCTACAAGATAGAAACTAATATTCAATGCTAGAAATGATGCGAAAATTGCAAGACTGCCTATCTTGATAGCCTTCATGACCCATCGTGCCATGCGTTAAGTGGTTTTAGTATTTGCCATAGGTTTCCCAACCTTTTCAATAGCCTTTGCTATATTTCTCTGGAAAGCCTCCCAAGTGTAGTTCTCTTCTACTCTCTTCCTTCCATTTCTGCCCATTTTCTTTCTTACCTGTGCATCCTCGATCAGCACTGAGATTTTGTCTGCCCATATCTTCGCATTATTTTCAAGAACAAACCCGGTTTCTCCGTCAAGGACGGTTTCTGAGGGCCCTCCAACTTTTGACGCTATCACGGGTTTTCCGCAAGCCATAGCCTCGACAGGACCAAAACCATAATGCTCACCCGAAGGCGTGTAGAGAAAGATCGAGCAGTTGCGGTAAAGCTCCAGAAGCTCTTTGTCGGGAACATCAGTCTTGATCTTTACCTCTTTTTCGAGTCCTTTTTCGCGAACCTTCTCCTTCAGTACATCGAGATATGACTCGAAGCCCTGCTGAACCGTGCCCGCAATTACAAGAGTAACTGTTGCACCAGATTTCTTAAGAGCAGATAGAGCATCGAGCGCGAGCTCAAGATTCTTGTTCGGCATTATTCTGTTTACGCTGAGCAGAAAGCCCTCATCATTCTCGCTGTAGGCGAACCTTTGGATATCAACGCCGGGATACGCTATGATTCCATCCCTTGAAAATGCTCTTTTTACAGCGTCAAGAGTGAAGCCGGAGTTACAGACAACAACATCAGTACCTTCAAAGCCCTTCTTCTCCGCTCTATCTATAGGAAGATGGAGGAGTCTCCTCAGCCAGTCACCTTTTTTCAGTAAATATCTTTCAGGGTGATGGCAGTATATCAATGAAGGTTTGTACAAATGTGCGAGATAGTAGCTCGAGCTGAAGACGAACAAATCAGGTTGGTATTTGGAGATGCAGTATTGCATCATCTTACTTGTGGTTCGATAAGCTGCAAGCGCTCTGAACATGCCAAAGTAGGTCTTTCTCCCTCCAGAAGCGAAGACCTTCTCCTGCTTGAATTCTTCGAATGCTGTATCTGGGTTGTAAAAAGCAGCAAAGTAAGCAATTTCGTGTCCCAGCGCCTTCAGAGAAACCCCCAGACCAAGGACGAGCCTCTGCGCGCCTGTTCTCATTGAAATGTCATAATGCACTATTGCTATCTTCATAGGAGGCACTTACTCGACTGTCTGCCTGTAAAGATCTACCAGTCTCTTCCCAACCTTCCATTTGTCATGCGTTCCGAGAATGAAATTCCTATTATTGATCTGTTCTTCCTTCAGTTTCCTGCTATCAGCAAGCTCTGCAATCCTTGCATCAATATTGCTTCTGTGCCTGTAATCAATTGTTGCCAAACCGCATGACATCGCTTCCAAGCAGGCTTTGCTCAAGGAGAATACTGTCTGCCTGTCGATGTAGACATCATATTTTTTCAATACATCATGCATTTCAGAATATTTGAAAGGTCTGCCGGTGAACACATCGACCTCAAAACCGTGCTTCTTCAAGCCTTCAACAATGTTATCTTGCACCTTATCATACCACAAATTGAAGCCTACTGCCTTGGGTTTCTCATTTTCATAGTTCTTCGGCGAGAATCTATCAGTATCGATAGGGTTTGGAAGGTATTCTGCATCCTCTCTGACCTGCTTTGCCAGAGGCAGCAGATCTGGCGTTGAAACTATAACCTTCCTAGCAGCTTTAAGGTTGCCTCGAATCATCCAGCCCCATCTGCTGAGATTTTTGCTCCGTTTCATGAATTCTTTATCGAGTAGACCAAAGAGATCGGTGCCATGGCAATGCAACAGATGTATAGTCTTTCCAAAGAATCTGAGAGCAAAAGCGTCTTGGAGGGCATAGTTAACGTGCTTTATGCCCGTGCTTCGCAAAGCATTCCAGAACACTCCAACGGTCTTGCCAGTAATTGACCTCTTTCTTGGAAAGTATCTGACCTTCAAGCCGTAAGCCTTCAAGACGAGAGAGAGTTCGTACCCCACCCAAGCAGCATCATTGACTATCGAAACTTCGTAGTCAAACGGCCTGTCGAGCTGCAGAACTCTCTGTTGTGCTTCCATTACTAATTCGCTATCTTCGCTAATGAGGTTTCTATTGTCTCTTTCCGCTTGTCATAATTTGAAGCTGAGGAAGAACCTTCCTGTACCATATTATAGCCCTCTCCAGACCCTGCTCAAGTGTAAATTGTGGGGCCCAGCCAAGGACTTCAGTTGTCAGCTTGATGTCTGCGACGAGCCTCGGCAGATCTGCGGGCCTGCCTTTCTCGAATACTGTCTTTGATTTCGAGTTTGCAAGTCTTTTGATCTTCTCTGCCAGTTCCTTGATTGGGGTGTCTATGCCAGTACCGATGTTGAATATCCTTCCCTTAACGTTGTTCTTCTTGTGAATTGCTACGGCATAAGCTCTTACGGCATCTTTAACGTAAGTAAGGTCGCGCGTCTGCGTTCCATCATTGTGAATTATTATGGGCTCGTTCAACAACGCTCTGGTTATGAACGCTGGGACGACGGCAGGGTATCCTCGATATGTATTGCTCTGGTTTTCTCCAAAAGTGTTGAAGTTCCTGATTAT
>JACPBJ010000110.1 GCA_016180375.1 Nitrososphaerota archaeon
GACTGGGTCTTAAACCTGAAATTGGAATTGGCTCCATTCACAAGCGGCACACTGTGGTTCCAATTCGTGGACGAAGCGAGAATCGACGAATCCTTGGTCCAGGTCGATCCGCCATCCAATGAATACCATAAGTAGGTATTCGCAAGCTTTGTTCCGCTGATCGTATAGGCGGACACGGGAGAAGTGACGGTTACGGCAGTCGAAGGAGTTGAAATAACGGGGGTCCCTAACAACGGTGAATAGGTAATCGTCGGGACGGTCACAACCGGGCTGTAGACATTCGTATCTAAGGAAGACTGGGTCTTCCCAGGTTATAGAGAGGTTGCTGGTGCGTTAGTTCGTGGTTATTCTCTTCGAGATTTGTTCTCGCAGTTGAAGGGTAATGTAAATGACGCACAAAAGGGCCGCCAGATGCCCGTATTCTTCAGCGATAGATCAATACGCTGGGTGAGTTCCTCTGCACCCGTCGGAAACAGGATAATTCACGCTGTTGGGACTGCACTTGCCGCAAAACTGAAGGGCGACAGAATTGCCACATTGGTCTATTTTGGCGATGGGACTACTTCAACAGCAGACTTCCATACAGGCTTGAACTTCGCTGGAGTTTACCAGACCCCTACGGTATTCTTCTGCCTGAATAATCAGTATGCAATTTCTCTCCCATTTGAACGACAGACAGCTTCTGAAACAATTGCTATTAAGGCGAAAGCATACGGATTCGAAGGCATAAGAATCGATGGCAACAATGTTCTGCAAATCTACCGAACCACGAAGGCCGCTGTCGAACGAGCAAAGTCTGGAGCGGGTCCGACTCTTATTGAAGCACTAACGTACAGATTGGGTCCTCACTCAACATCCGACGATCCAACAAAATACAGAAGCAACGCAGAAGTCGCTGAATGGAATAGGCAGGACCCTGTAGAGAAGTTCAAGCGATTCTTGGAAGTAAAGAACATCTGGAACGATGAAATGGAGGCTAAACTCAGAGTAGAGTCTGAGGCTTTAATCGATGATGCGGTTCAATACATGGAATCCTCGGCTCTGCCAGCGCTGGAGAGCATAATACAGGACGTATATGCCGATGTTCCAAGCAGCCTTCGCGAGCAGTACGACGAGCTCAATGATGAATAATCTAATAGAGTTTCGTACTCTTTGAGTATATAGCTGACTCTCCAGAACCAGCTATGCCCTGCGTGCAAACTATAGAGGGGAGTCTGCATAAGATCGAATTTCTCTGTCTTGATCGCTTCATGTTGCTGAGTAAGCTTCTGCAATTGTGTGAGATCAATGTTGTTTTATGATTGATCTCGGATTAGTGAGTAGAGTACTCCAGTACTAGAGTATGCTAGTAATCGATCTCTACTTGCCAATAGAATAAATTACTGAACAAGTTTATAGCTGAAGTCTACGTGTAGCAGAGCACTTATGAGAGATCTTCAGAATCGCAATCCAAGATAAGCGAAATTCATAAGAGCGATGCAGAGGCGTGCCCTGACAGGCGTCACATTGCTCGCTTCAGGCTCCGAAACTGTCAACCTCGTTTTTGTGAAAATGAATCGTTATACAGCAACCAGCATCTTCTTGGTAGTTTCGTTCATGATCATGACGAGTTTGTCTGCCGCTCTTGTCATCGCGGTCGGAGGCAATGACAGGAACACAGGGTTTCTAGTTCTTCTTATGATCTATTTGTTTGGAGCTCTTGCGATTGCAGGCGCCCTGTACTTGGAAAATCTTGACAAAAGTAGAGGAAAGATTCTGAGAGAAAACCAAAAATGATGATATGATGGTGATTAAGAGCTTTGTTAAGTTGTCGTCGGGTCCAAAAGGAGTTTCGAGCATCATCAACCGAGGAGTTAACGGCCCCATTATAGAATATATTATCAGGGCTTTAATTTTTGAGTGCAGACTCAGACTTTCTCTTTAGATTGCTATCCATCTTCTTGAGCGATTTAATGATGTGGTGGTTGAACTTCGGATTGGAAGGATCAAGACTTCTCCCAAATTCGCACAATCAAAGAACGTTTGGGATTCAACAAGGAAAAGACTGGGCAGGATAAGAATTGTGCTTGGCGAGTTCCTTAGATGTTTAGAACAGATCGAAGTTAATTGTGCTAATGGCAAGAGTTAGTTCCTTTCTAAAGGAACCTTTCCATCTTCTTTATGAACCTCTTAACAGCCTCGGCACGCTTCCTAACCACCTCGGGAGGAGACCAGTCCTCATAGAAGTTCACATGCAAAGTTTCGGCGGACTCGAAATCCGATAATAGGTTCAATTCAGGGTTTTCACCATCAAGCTTCTATGCTCCTGTGGGCCACAAGTCTGGTTCCTCTCTGTGCCGCGACAGCCTTCACTATCTCCGCAGCTGCCCCCCCAAAACTTTTCAGATGCTTGCGAGTAATCACCCTCAGCTAACAGCTCCTCTGCATCCCTGAGGTACTTCCCATTCAATCTAACGGTGTCCTGCTCTGGATGTCACGTTGCACTACTAATGAGACAGCGGATTATATAGCCTTTGCACAAAAGGGTTCTGATAACTAAAATGAGTGTTGAACCTAATTTCAAACGTGATGGACTCCAGATACCCAATTAAGTTATCAGAACCTCATTAGTCATAAACCTGAAGAGTTCAGTGGATTCTTGCTACCAGACCGTCAAACCCTGAATCGAAACTCATAATCTTGCTAGCTCCTATCTCTTCCATCATCACGAGTGAGAGACAGTCTGTGAAGCTTAGGGCCTTATCACTCATAGCTTTGAATTTTCCCCATGCTTTGAAAAATCTCTCTTCACCTGCTACTAGCTTTTCAATTCTCGGGGAATCGATTATCAGCCTACCAGTATTTACAGCGATCTGATGATTGCGGGTTCTCACTAGAGCCACGGTTACGGCCTCATCTACCACATAGTCGGATGTGACGACTCTACCAAATTCTGCCCTCAACGCACGCCGAAGTAGCTGTTTGGCCACTGTATGATTTGTGTCGCTTTTGTTCCTGGCGGCTACGAATATTCCAGTGTCGACGAATACGGCCATAGCGGATCAGGCGTAGAGAAATTCATCAATTCTCTCCGAGGAGTCTTTGATACCCCAGTCGTCTGGTCTGTCTAGCATCAGCCAAGCAGGGTCTTTCTCCAAGGGGGGCAGGGATCTCAGTCGCTTTAACAGTTCTTTCTTATTCTCTAGAGAATAATCGACCATCAGGCTTAGCACTTCTTGGAAAGTCACTTTGATCCCTTCGTCTACGAGCAGACTGGCAACAAACTTGTCCATCCTTTCTTTTCTCGATTTATCGATCTTCACAGTTGTAGACATAAATCTGGGGGTAGACAAATCCACTATTATACCTTTCTACCAAGTATACCATATGGGGCTAAGTTTTGACCCTAGCGATTAGTCTGAATGCTTGGAAGGTGTTAGGGGAGGAAGAAAAAGAGATCTGCGTTTGCAATTTTGGATTTCCTCAAGGCCTGACAGTGTTCCTATTCTAACTATAAGCAAACTTCCTGAGTTCCGCCATCACAGCATCGAAGTCTGGCTGGAAGACTGTTAACCTTTTTTCATTCCTGGTTCTTGTGCATCTTAGGCACGCCCGCCTACACGACCTCCCGTCTAGGGGGAGCATATATGAACAAAGGAAGGAGGAGTTGCTTTGCATAGTTGCGATAGATGGGTCATACGCGCCTATGTCGCACAAGAACCATCACAAGAAATACTCCTATGCATGCGAACCCTGCAGGCCATACGTTCGCAAAGTTTATAGCACTATTGCTATAGCATTATAGACATGCACACTACGGTGCAAATAAGCGACGAAACACGCCGCCTCTTAGATAGGTTGAAGAAAGAAACGGGCTTGCCGAGCTATGACGAGGTCATTAAAAGACTCGCAACGGCAAGGACAGGTATGCCTGAATCACTCTTTGGTGCTTGTAAGGGCTCACTCCCCTTCTCGAGGGAGATAGAGGCAGAGCATGCCCTCTAGCATAGTCGTAGACACTTACGCATGGGTAGAGTATCTCATTGGCTCGCGGGCTGGCATGAGGGCCAGAAAGTTCATAGACGAAGGACGGAGCCTGACCCCTTCGATAGTGTTGGCAGAGCTGCGCAAGTGGTATCTTAGGGAAACAGAGGCTGGCCGCAGATCCGAGCGGGAGATGCAAAGCCATTTTGCTTTCATAGAACTTGCTACCCAGATAATTCCTCTGGACGCTTCTTTAGCATTGAAAGCTGGCGAGCTCGACTTTCTAATGAAGAAGAGGATTAAAGGCTGGCCTCTGGCTGATTCCATTGTCTACGCAACTGCGAAGTCGCACTTAGCCCAAGTGATAAGCGGAGATCCACATTTTGAGGCTCTAGACGACGTCATCTTCATCGGATAGCCGATCGTCACAGGATATATTGTGTATTTTCATTGTTGACCCTGCAAATTCTTAGTCAATCAACAACTCTCCATCCATCCCCAGCGGCCTTGCTATCTTAGAGTCTTGAAGCCTTCCTTCTTCGCCTGCTCTTCGTACTGTTCCA